>JAFZRD010000130.1 GCA_017620055.1 Lachnospiraceae bacterium | reverse complement strand
TTCCTTGTATATAGGCTGTGTATACATATCACGCGGAGTCAGCTGCTCACCGGGATTCCTGCGCCTCTTGTTCTCGCTTCGTTTTTTGTAATTGTATCTCTTGTTCTCACTGCGCTTCTTGTAACGTTTGCGTTTCTTCATGCCGGCTCTTCGTGCGCTCTTAATAAAGCGCATGATGAGGGTGATGATAAGAATGATGCCAAACAGGATGCCGACTATCATGAACAGTTTCTTTACAACGTCGGAAACCGTTACGAACACTGTCTTGTGATCGGGAGTATATGTCTGCGGCTGTTCATCCGAGCCGTTTGTGATGATGTTGGCGAACTCAAAGAGCTTTGCCTTGTCGGTGGCATAATCGAGAGTAGTGCCTCCGACCCTGTTCTCGCCTATGTAATAATCCAGTCTTGCTACGGAACCTTCCACTCCCGGGTCGTAATCAACCCTGACCTCGGCATCTTCGAAGTTCATCCCCTTGGGGATCACTATACTGCCATCCTTGTTGAGAGACAGGATATCCTTGGAGCTTCCCATAATATCAAGCTTTGTGTGGAAGAAATTGGCTGACTTGATATTGTATCTTGTTTCGTTATCGGCAACATTGAGCTTCTGGAAACTTGCAAACCCGTAATCGAGCAGATCCTTCGTATCGGTAAACTGATACGGACTCTCATCCTTCATGACAACACACACAAGCTTCATGCCGTCACGCTGCGCGCATGTCACAAGAGTCTGTCTGGCATCTGTGGTGAATCCTGTCTTGCCTCCGATGATCCCGTCGTAAGCATATTTTTTACCCTGGATCATCTTGTGGTGATTTTCCTGAGGGCGTTCCTCGTCGGTCTTATTCGTGGAAGGGATCACATACTTTGCGGTTCCCGAAATCATGCACAGCGTCTCGTTGGAGAAAAACGCTCTTGCTATCGTTGCAAGATCCAGGGCACTGACGTAATGATCCTTATCCGGAAGACCGCTCGCGTTCACAAAATGGGTGTTGGTACATCCGAGCTCGGCGGCCCTGTCGTTCATCATCCCGACGAAAGTATCGAGATCTCCTCCGACATGCTCCGCCAGTCCGTATGCGACTTCATTTGCGGAACCGAGAAGCAGTCCGTACAGGCACTGTTCAACTGTCAGCTGTTCACCCTTCATGATGCCGATACGGGATGATCCCCATTCGGTATTGTCTATTGCCGAATCGGAAAACGTGACGACTTCATCCATCTGACAGTTCTCGACAACAAGGAGCGCCGTCATCAGTTTTGTCGTGCTTGCGGGATACAGCGGCTCATTAATGTTTTTGGAATACAGGATCGCACCGGTATCGACTTCCATCAGTATCGCCGATTCTGTTCCGTTCGCCGGTCCCTTTGGCCATGTCGGAATGGAATTCGAATCTATGGGAAGTGATTTTCTCCCCTCCCATTGTGTGACATACTCCTCGGTCGGCAGCGTATCGACCGCATAAACGCTTCGCGCCGGCAATACGACCATCGACAGAACAGCCGCGATATATACGATTGTCATTATCCGTTTCATAATAATACGCATACAGAGTTATTCTACCATATCGGAACAGCCGACAAAACAACAAGGGGATGTTTCCGCCTGCGCAATTGCCGGAAACATCCCCCTGTTCCTGAAATGTTCCCTGCGAGAATCGAACTCACAACTGGGGCTTAGGAGGCTCCTGTTATATCCATTTAACTAAGGGAACTTACGACCTTGTCGTCTACACAAGTATAATGGAAATGCGGATTATTTACAACCGTGATTATGATATGTTGTGCTCACACCCTGATCTCGCCCTGAAGCCAGATATTTCCGCGAAATCTCCTTCCGATCTCGGGCTCGCCGAGAAGGTCTTTCTCGTTTATGCACAGCGTCAGCGCGATACCGTTGCATGACAGATTGAACGCGTACACATTTTCCGAAGAGAGTGAGTTGGTCTCAAGCCTGTAATCCATTATCTCCGCAAGGATGGAATAGTGATCGCATTCCACACCGTTGGGCATGAAGTACGAATCGACGAGAGAGAATACATCGTCTTTGAGAATGCGCTTTGAGACCGCGCTGTATGTATCGATATCTTCAAGTGTCAGCTGTTCGATGGCTTCCTCGTCACCGTTCTTGGCTGCGATGATCCTCTTGTTCCTGTCGGCGGACGCTTTACGAAGAAGCTCTTTCTGTTTGGGATCCTTTTTGATCGGGAGCATTATCGTTCCGCCAAGCGAGAGTGCGGACAGATACGTCGGAACCTTGGTCCTGTCCAGCTCACCGTTCTCCATGTTTTTCATTACGCTCATGCCGTTCTGGACATAGTATATGAGCGTAGCTCCCATGCGGTAATCCTCGCACATGCCGGCAAACGATTCCTTGTCGGCATGCCGCTCGACGCTGACTTCCTCGGTTGTCGATACTTCATCTCCCTGGACGAACGGATAGTAGAAATCAAGAGTAAGATTGTTCGTATCATCATACTCTCCGCGAAGCGTGATCCCGCATGTGGGGCAGTAGTTCTTCGAATACTCGACCAGGATGCTGTCCCTGCCGGTCTCGATGAACTCTTTCCTGTTGGGATTGATTATCACATCATTTAACAGGTCTCTGACCTGCTTTTTGTTTTCAATACCGGAAAATCCAACGGCACGTAAATATCTGTGCATCAGCTCTCCTTAACATGTTCTATGATAATGTCGTCATTTTCCAGAAGGTCGATCAGTTTGTCCCCGTCATATGATTTTCCGAAACGGTCCCTGATCAGTTTTATCTTCGGACGGTCGGTAAAGTGCTCGTTCTGTTCGATGACTACCGCCTCGTCTCCTTTGTTCGTGACAACGGTCGTTCCAACCGGATATGCCGCAATGAACTCAAGGAAATAATCAACTATCCTTCCTTCGAACAATTTGTCTTTTCCGCTGCGGATATATTCAAGTGCCTGTCTGACATTTCCGCGCTTTGTTCCGATGCCGCATAAAATGTCGTCAAACGCATCGGCAATCGCAACTATCCTGACGCTGATCGGAGTAACGACCTGACGGAACGGGAACCCGCTGTGATCGAGTCTCTCGTGATGAAGCAGGATGATCTTCTTGGATTCATTGCTCATCCATGTTTCCTTTTCCACCGAAGAAAATCCGTACAGCGTATGTTTCCTGTATTCGAACAGTGATTCCGGATCAAAGTCCTTATCAACATTGATATCCTGATACGGTGTTGACAGATACCGAAGCCCCATGTCGTGAAGAAGGCTTCCGACTCCTATATCATAAACCTCCCACTGGGACAGGTTCATC
>JAFZRD010000129.1 GCA_017620055.1 Lachnospiraceae bacterium | reverse complement strand
CTTCAGCGCACGATCCTGTGTGAGGTGTGCTATAAGAAGAAGATCCCGTGCATGACGATAGAGTATTCCAAGCTCGGATATTACAAGTACCCGAGCTTCCAGAACGCGTTCGGTATAGACCCGTACTTCGTTCATCTGTTCAATGAGATAAAATCACACCCGGACAGTGCGATAAAAGAGAGCATAGAGTATGTCGAGAATTACAGACGCGAGAGCTCGATCATGAACCGTGAGTTCGCGGGATCCGTGACGTCCAAGTACGAGAGGGATTCACTCATATGGATCGCGCGAGTGATGCACGGAAAGCTCGAGTACTTCTACGATATGGATATCAGGAAGCACAATTTAAAACTCAAGAAGAAGAGCCCGATGCTCTATGCACCGTCGCTTCCGTATATCCGCTACTATCTTGAGGAGGAACTCAAGAAGAGATATCTGTACGGGAAGAACAAATACTTCGAGGATCCGGTCGAGGGCGAGGACTATGTGTTCATGCCTCTGCATCTCATTCCGGAGTCATCGGTGTTCGTCAAGGCCTCGTATTATGTCGATGAGCTCAACCTTATCGAGCAGGTCTCAAAAGCGCTTCCGATCGGGTGGAAGCTCTACGTCAAGGAGCATCAGGCGATGCTCGGAGAGAGAGGTTTCGACTTCTACAAAAAGGTCAAAGAGATACATAATGTCAGGCTCGTGCAGATCAACTATTACAAGGATCCCAAACCGTGGATCGTTAATGCGAAAGGTGTCATCACGATAACCGGTACGGCCGCATACGAAGCCGCACTTCTCGGAAAGCGCTCGATCATATTCGGTAACGTTCCGTTCGCACTCATCGACGGTATCACGAGGATCACGTCATTCGACGATCTTCACGATGCGATACTCTCGTTCGGTCCCGTTGATTCGCTCCATTCGGCCGCAAGTTATGTCGAAGCGGTCAAGCGCGCGGGAAGCGAGGTCAAGATATTCGAGCTTATGGACCAGGCCGATGAGATATTTGCCGGGAAGCGCGAGAGGACACAGGATTTTGATGATATGTTAAATGAACTCATCGTATTTTACGAGAAGGGTTACGAGAGATATCTGAAAGCTCTGGATGCGGGCTACTTTATTTCCGATATGCCGGAATGATCGCAAAGCTCTTTTAGCACTCGGGATCAAGTGAGGAACATGTTATGAACAGCACGATAATGAAGAGACTTGCCGAAGGCAGGTTCGTCCTTATAGCCGAGATAGGCGTCAACTATTACGATATTGCAAAGCAGCGCGGCATTTCAAACATGGATGCCGCCAAACTTATGATAAAGGAAGCAAATGAGGCGGGTATTCATGCGGTCAAGTTCCAGACGTACAAGGCCGGAACGCTTGCGGCCAAGGCTTCGCCCTATTACTGGGATATAACGGAAGAACCCACAAGATCCCAGTATGAGCTCTTTACGAAGTTTGATTCGTTCGGATACGATGAATATAAGGAACTGAAGGAGTACAGCGACAGCCTCGGAATCGAATTCCTGTCCACCGCTTTTGACATTGAGTCTGCGGATTATCTTGACGCCCTGATGAACGTATACAAGATCTCTTCGTCGGATCTTTCCAATATCCCGTTCATCGAATACCAGGCAAAGAAGAACAAGCCGATCCTGCTGTCGGTCGGAGCTTCGAACGAGGATGAGATAGAGCGTGCGGTCGAGGCGATAAAGCGCAATACCGCCTCCCCGGTCACACTGCTTCACTGTGTGCTTGAATATCCGACGCCTCTTGAGGATGCGAATCTTCTGAAGATAGCGACACTTAAGAATAAGTTCCCGGATCTTTACATCGGGTATTCGGATCACACTAAGCCAACGCCCGAATGCGATGTCATAAAGTGTGCGTATAACCTCGGGGCGCAGCTTGTCGAGAAGCACTTCACGCTCGACAAAACGCTTAAGGGTAACGACCATTATCACGCGATGGATCCCGATGATGCACGCGCGATCCTGTCCGCGATAGAGCGGATGGATATGCTCAGGGGAAGCGGAGATCTGGTGAGTCTTGAGACCGAGAGCGCCGCAAGGAAGAACGCAAGAAGATCGGTAGTATCCGCGTGCCGTATACCGAAAGGTACGGTCATCACAAAAGAGATGCTGACGTTCAAACGTCCCGGTACGGGCATCGCACCGGAGCGCCTTGAGACGATAGCCGGCTGCGTTGCCGCCGTCGACATTGAGGACGATACGATCTTACAGGAGAACATGTTCATTAATGGCTAATGATGAAACAGGCGGCAATAAGGTCGTAAAGTCGGGCATATGGTATACGATAGCCAACGTATCGATAAGGGCCGTCGCGATAATCACGACCCCGATATATACGGGAATGCTCACAACGGCCGACTACGGTCGCGCCAATACATACAATTCATGGATAGACGTGTTCAATGTGTTTGCATGTCTGTGCGTCGTATATTCGATCGGCCGGGCAAAGCTTGATTTTGCCGATAAGTTTGATGAGTATATGTCCGCACTCCAGGGTCTGTCGAGTTCGTTCGGACTCATTCTTCTCGTGTTTGCATTCATATTCAGGGAAGCCCTCGCGGGGTGGATCCACTATGAGGTCCCGCTTGCCGTGGGCCTGTTCGCGTATCTGTGTGTATCCCCGTCCGTGGAATATATGATGCAGAAATGCAGATACGAATACAGGTACAAGGAGAACATTCTGATCTCGGTCATCACATGCGTCGGACAGGTGGCACTCTCGATCACGCTGATGCTCATATTCTCGGATGCCAGATACATCGGCAAGATACTCGG
>JAFZRD010000128.1 GCA_017620055.1 Lachnospiraceae bacterium | reverse complement strand
GTGTCACGCTTATCCTCTGGTTGTCAACGACGAACACCTTTCCGTCATAATCCTCACTGAGGATCGTAGCTGTCTGTGTCGATCCCGACAGCCCGCTCGACATAGGTATGTATACGACCTCGTCATGTTTGGAAAGTGCCTCGTCCCATATCTTCCTGACCGAATCGGGAGACGGCTGTGATGTCATGACCTTGCAGTCGCTCATCAGTTTCTCATAGAACTGATCCTGCGTCAGATTGACATCCTCGAAGTAATCTTCCCCGTCGATCGTAAAAGGCATCGGAAGCACGCCCACACCGATCCTGCCGGCATGCTCTCTCGTTATTCCGCTGTTACTGTCCGTGATTATAGCTATGCTGCTCATTAATATCTCCTATCAAACCGTTAGTCAGAGACTATTATATCATATTCGCGACAATGTATGTCTTCGCATCTATCGGCCCGTCAGGCCTCATGCGCACTTTTATGAACGCGGGATAACCTCTTAGGCGAAGCGATAATTCCCCGACCGACAGGCGTTTGGCAAAAGCCATGTCAGAAAGTCTCTTCCATCTGTCATCGCACAGATGAGCGCTTTCAAGTTCGCTCATCAGTCTTGCGACATTTTCGTTATCCCCTGCAAAAGATAAGCGGGAGTATTTACCCCAGGGGCTCATGTACCGCAGGCTCACTCCGAGTACAGGTGCCGCGCTCCCGTCGCCCGAGACATTGAACTGAAACTCGATCTGGGCAGGCAGAGCGGCCATGAACATGATTAACCGGAGCATGTCCTCTCCGATATCGAATCCGGTCCGCGCCAGGTCTTTCTTCAGAAGATCCCCGTCAGTCGCATATGCCGTCTGAACATCGGCGTCGGGTATGCACTCCACGCGAAGATCCACATCCTCCCTGCCCGGAAACGTTCCGAGATAACATGCAAACCATTTCCCGGGAATCCCTGCCACAAACGTTTTGTATGCCGATGCCGCATCCTTGTTCCCCGCTGCCGCGAGAAAATCACACCCGACCGACGGATCGCGCGTGCCGACAAGGAGCTGGACGGCCGGATCGTCATATACCCCTTTCGAAAGATCATGACTGAAGGCAAGCTGCCTTGTTCCGGTACTTCCCGCAAACCATTCGAAAAGGCCGGGATGAAATATCCCTTCGGGAAGCTTTGTCACGCTCTCCAATGCGTTCTTTGACGTGAGCACATGAAGATCGTACCAGGGCTTGCCCGAAAGCGGGAGTTCGAACCAGATCTCGGGAAAAGAATCTCCCGCGAAACTGTTTTCAAACACATCGCTGTCTTCTTTAATGCGCTCACCAAACAGCTCATCGTGCCCGTTTGATGTAAGCGAAGAATATATAAGATTATATATAAGTACCGACACAGGATCTCTCATGACAATAATTGTACCAAAAATCGCACGGCGGGTGTATAATCACTTCTCGTAAGAAAGGCGGAAGAAAATGAAGAAAGAAAACAAAAGATTCAGATTATGGAAGATCCCCGTATTCGTTATCATCGCAGCAGTCCTTACCGCTGCTTCCTACGTTGCCTATGTATTCCTGACATTCTCGAGGATAGAGGACAACCTTACGCTCGAGCCCGAAGGCACTTCCGGTATCGTCGCATCCACCGGTGAAAAATATACAATAGTAACAAACAACATCGGCTTCGGTGCTTATACGGCCGATTACACTTTCTTTATGGACGAAGGAAAGGAAAGCCGTGCCAGATCAAAGGAGAGCGTGATCAACTGCGTTACAGGTGCGGCCGAAAATGTTCTTTCGTTCGATCCCGATATCGCCCTGTTCCAGGAAGTCGATACCGATTCGACAAGAAGTTTTCATGTGGATCAGAGCGACCTGATCAACGGGATTTTCGGCGAAGCCGGCAACTATGACAATGTCTTTGCGCAGAATTATCACTCGGCATATCTGATGTATCCGATCACCGAGCCTCACGGCGCGTCCAATTCCGGGCTACTGACCGAGTCAAAGTTTCATATAACTTCCGCGCTTCGCAGAAGCCTTCCGATCGCGACGGGATTCAAGAAAATACTCGATCTTGACAGGTGTTACAGCATCAGCCGGATCAAAGTCGATAACGGTAAAGAACTCGTTATATTCAACCAGCACCTTTCGGCATACGGAACCGATGCCGCGCAGGGAAACGCGCAGCTCGAGAAGCTCCTGGGCGATATGAAGGCTGAATACGAAAAGGGAAATTACGTGATATGCGGAGGTGATTTTAACCACGATTTCACCACCACATCAAAAGAACATTTCAATCCGGGAACGGACAAGACGTACAGTTGGTGTGAACCTTTTCCTGATGACATCCTGCCCGCCGGATTCATTAAATGCACTGATTATTCAGGTGATCTCGTTCCCACGACAAGATACACGAACGAGCCTTACAACGAGAACAGTTTTACGGTCATCCTCGACGGCTTCATCGTATCGGACAACGTATCGGTGCATTCGGTCACAAACATTGACAATGCATTCGAATACACCGATCACAATCCCGTTGTCATGGAATTCGAATTAAATATCACACATTAAATCTGTCGGTTGTATCCTGAAGAGTTGTGATACTTTCCATTACTTCCCTTGCTTCTCCCGAAACATCCGCACTTGATTCGGTAATGCTCTGCATGTTACCCGAGATATCGTGAACGGCATCACCGAGTTCCTGCTGAGCGGTACTGATGCTCTCAAGCACTTTGTTGATCTGGGAGACGGATGCGCTGACATCTTCCGCGCCCGTGCCGAGTTCTCTGCTTATATCGCTGTAGTAGTTGGCATCTTCCATGTAGTTGTTGGCAAGCGTCTCGAGATTATCGTAATCCTTGAGCACGTTTTCGGTCAGGAACTTAATGATCTGATTGCTTACCTTGGACAACTCGTTAACGTTTGCCGTCACTTCTCCGGTCAGTGCATTGACCTTGTCGATCTCACTGCCCGTTGTCGAAGCAAGACTGTTGATCTCATCCGCGACAACCGCAAAGCCTCTGCCCGCTTCACCGGCTCTCGCTGCCTCGATCGATGCGTTAAGGGCAAGGAGATTGGTCTGGTTCGCGATACCCTGAATGGCGTTTGCAACGTCTACTATCTGCTCGATGACCTGGATACCCTTAAGTGCTTCTTCAAGTTCCGCACTTGTACGGTTCGTCATGTCCACCGCATTCTTCTTGTTGTTAAGAATATCCGGTACCATCGCTTTGACTCTTCCGATGATCTCATCGGTCCTCTCGCTCATCTGTCTCGTATCTGCCGTGAACGTTTCCGTTGTGGACATTACGTTGCTGCATATCTCCTCGATATGATGAATGCTCTCCGTCTGCGAAACGATACCGCCTTCGGTACGGTGCATTGCCTGGTTGATCTCGGTGATACTGTCATTGATACCGTTTATCTTGTCCGAAGCCGATGTCATCTTGTCCCTGATGAGCTGTGACTCACCCTTTGTTTTATGGATGGTGTCAATTACGCGGCTCTCAAGTTCCGTCAGGAGATATCTTATCTCTTCCACCTCGGAATCCGAATCTTTGATATTCTCGTTTCCGATAACCTTCTCTTTGATAAAGGTCTTCATGTCCTCCATTGGAGCGAGCTGTACACCGATCAGTCTTGCCATGATGACGATAACGGCTATGATCGCGATGACGGCAATGATGATCGCGGTGATTATGAGGCTGTAGATCGTGCCGTTTACGTTGCTGCTCGGAAGAGCAAGTCCGAGCGACCAGTCGCAGGACTCTATCTTGGATGTTGCAAAATAGTTCTGCTCCGAATCGTAGTCCTTGGTCGTTATGACCGCACTGCCCGGATTGGATATGATATCCGAGATCCCGGACATCACGGAAAGCGCTGATGTGGCTGTATCTTCTCCCGGAAGATATGCCTGGTTCTCATGCATGATGTAATTGCCGCTCGCATCTATAAGAAAACCGTACTCACCTTTTTCATAAGGAATCCCGTTGACAACTTCCGAGATGTAATCAAGGGTGAAATCACAGCCAAGCACACCTGCAAGCTGTCCGTTTCTGTATACGGGAGTTGCTATGGTAATACACATTCCGCCTATAAGAACGTCCATGTACGGATCAGTGACTATGGTAGTTCCTGCAGCCTTTGCCGCCTTGTACCAGCCTCTGGCCGTGGGATCGTATCCTTCGGGAGGAACGGCGTTGGGGTCCATCTGAAGATGCACCTTGTCTTCCATACCGTAATAGAGGTTCAGGAACTCCGGATGTCCTTCCGCCTCTGTCGTAACAAGCTTCTGAATGTGATCCCTGTCATAATCGGCATCGGGGATCGCGGAGAAAGCCGCAGCTCCCGCAGCACTCAGACCTTTTTCCATCTCGATCCAGCTGTTGATCGAATTGGCATATTTGTCCGCGTTGATCTGGAGTTCACTCTTAAGCTCGTTCGTAAGCTTCTTGCCGGATGTTCCCACTATGATACCCGTAGAAACAAGCATCGCCGCAATAACTATGAGTATTACGGCAATGGTAAGTCTTCCCTTTATCGTCCTGTTCATTGTTGTAATTCCTCCTGTCGGATCGGTATCAGTTTAAAACTGTAGGTATTATTATATCACAGATTATCGAAAACTGATCGTCAACATTTCGGAATTTTCCGTCTCCGTTGAGCTTTCCCCTGCTTTATGATAGCATCTAATGATGGATGGATCGAAAACGAAGAACGCCCGTGGAGGTAAGCCATGTCTTTGCGATTAAAAGATTTTTTACAATATGAAAATATCGTGATCCAGTGTCACGACAATCCGGATGCGGATGCGCTTGCGAGCGGGTTCGCGCTGTGCCGGTATTTTGAAAAAAACGGAAAGGCGGCGAGGTTTGTTTACGGTGGGCGAAATGCCGTGAGCAAAAGCAACCTGATACTTATGATCGCGAATCTCGGGATCGGGGTCGAGCACGTCGAAAAGCTCGAAATCCCCGGTCTTCTGATCACGGTTGACTGCCAGTACGGCGAGAGCAATGTAACACGCTTTGAGGCCGACGAGATCGCAGTGATAGACCATCACCAGGTATCCGGACAGCTTCCCGCGCTTTCCGACGTAAGAAGCAATTACGGCTCATGTTCGACCGTTCTTTACGAGCTTCTTCAGCTCGAAGATTTTGATATCGATTCTGACGAAAACCTCTCAACGGCGCTCTACTATGGGCTCATGACCGACACAGGTAATTTTTCCGAGATATCACACCCTTCCGACAGGGACCTTCGCGATTTTGTCCGGCCAAGGAATGCGGATATCGTTCTGTTCAGGAACTCCAATCTTTCCAGGGATGAGCTTGTCATAGCGGGCGATGCGTTAAAGCACGCGCACTATTTTGAGGAAAGATCGTACGCGATCGTTGAAGCAAAACCCTGCGATCCGAATATTCTCGGTATCATCAGCGACATGCTGCTCGAGGTCGATACCGTCGATGCCTGCCTCGTCTATGCCATGATGCCTTTCGGTGTCAAGATATCCGTCAGAAGCTGCGTGCGCGAGATCAAGGCGAGTGAGCTTGCAGCCTTTATCACAGCCGGTTACGGCGGTGGCGGCGGCCACCTGATCAAAGCGGGAGGACTTCTGAAAAAAGACCTTCTCGAGGCCGCGAAGATCGGATACGACAACGACAGCGTAAGGGATTTTCTCTTCAGGAGGATGAACGAATACTATGAGAATACCGAGATAATCTACGCCGGACAGCGTATCGAAGACGTTTCCAAAATGACGCATTACACCAAAAAAGAAGTTAAGATCGGGTATGTGGAATGTGCAAAGATCGCTCCGTCAGGCACCGGCATCATGATCAGGACTCTCGAGGGCGACGTGGATGTCGAGGTCAGAGACGACCTCGTGATCCTGATAGGGATCGAAGGCGAGATCTATCCGACGAGTATGAAGAAATTCAACGAAGGATACAAAACACTTCCCGGCGAGGAATATGTCTGTCCTGCCGAATATCCGCCGAGAGTAACGGATATCGCGACCGGAAACCGCGTAAGTCTGCTGCCCTACGCAAAACCATGCCTGGCCGCGGGCGGTGCCGGAATCTATGCCAGAAAGCTCGATCACAGAGTCAAGGTTTTCACCGTATGGGATCCGGACAAGTACTATCTCGGAGTTCCCGGCGACTACCTCGCAGTCAGAGTCGACGACCCCTCGGATATCTATGTTATCGCACAGGATATCTTCCAAAAGACTTACGCGAAAGGATAATGATCTTTTATGAGATACGACGCATTCATCAGTTACAGGCATTGTGACCTTGATATGGAGATCGCGAAAAAAGTGCACTCAGGTCTTGAGACATACAAGATCCCCGCTGCCGTTCGCCAGAAGACCGGCAAGAAGAAAATGGGACGC
>JAFZRD010000017.1 GCA_017620055.1 Lachnospiraceae bacterium | reverse complement strand
GTTACCCCTTCCCTGTGATCGGCACTCTCACTGACGCCTTCCACTTCGATCACGGGAGCTGTCCCGTCTATCACAAACTCCCTCTTTATCTCGCCGGACCTGTTTCCGGCACCGTCCGTTGCCCATGCTCTGACGGTATATCTTCCGTCACGATCAAATGACAGTTTCGTTCCGGTGGGCATGTTCGTCCCTTCCGTTGTAACAAGCTCATCACCTGCATATCGCTCAATGACGTAGTCTATGTACACTTCATCGGAATCATCCGATGCACACAGTTCGAGTTGTCCGGAATGTGACAGTATACCGGCATTATCGATCCCGGATACGGACACCTTTGGGACAGATGTGTCAAACCTGTATTCAAACGAAATGACGCAGCTGTTACCCGCAAGATCGATGCATTCCATGTCAACGGTGTTATACACCTTCCCTGTGTCCTTAAGCTGAATGACAAGCTTTTGCTCCTTTGCGACCTCCTCCGATCTGTAATGTTCTTCTTTTATGACCGACCCGTTGCATCTGGCTATTATACGGCTGATCCCGGATACGGCATCGTTTAATGTAAAGTGCGCTTCCGTATCATTTGTCAGCCAGCCGTCCGCAACGTCCTCATCCTCGAATTCTATTGACGGCGGTACATTGTCAAAGGTTATGGCGTAAACGGATGACATCATCTCCTCCGCGTCTTCCTCACCGCTTTTGAACCGGATCCGCCACTTTCCGTCGGGTGCTGTCGCATCATCGGGAAAGAGTGTGATGCTTTTTTTCTCCATCCGTACATATCCCCCGAAGTTCTCACCGTTATCTATGCTTATGCTGTAACTGCACACTCCTTTTGTATCATCCGGTGTGAAAGTGACCGGAAGCGATGTGTAGAACGGTACACCGTCCGCGATCGCGACACTGCTCCCGTCATATGAGACTATATCGACCGCGAGCTTTGGCTCTTCCTCGGCATGTACATCGACATGCGTAAGGCCGAGCATGGTTACGGTCATTATCATCAATAAGATCTTCTTCATACACTCCTCCTGACGTTCTTCCGGTGCATGAGCATGTTCTGCACCGCTGCACCCGTAACTTCTCCCTCATACATTCCTTTTGCGTATCCGATGATATCCCATCCGTCGAATATGACCGCAAACAGCACTCCTATCCTGAGCTTAACCACGGCATTTTCGTCAAACGCATTCCCGAGGTTGACGCACCAGCTACCTGACCGTCGCGTCATCAGTCTGATCGAGCACAGTTCGAATACTTCGTCATGTTCCTCTACCTCTCCCATGACTATGACCCCGAAGAACAGGAAGAACAGTGCGAGCAGGAGCAGGAGAAGTGCGATACCGATTATCGTTATGTATCCCGGTATGCTCGACCAGAAGCCCTTCTCGAGGCTCTGTCCGTGAAGCTGCCCTTCCAGCGCAAGATCCGACGCCGCATACTGCGATTCCTCCTCTGTCTGTTCAACGGATTCATTGTTATCATCCGCAGCTTCCGAAGCCGGAACAAGCGTCTGATCGTCATCCACGATATACAGTATCCCGTTCTTCAGCACGGTATTCTTTCCGGCCAGCCTCGAACTCGTGCTTGTTGTTGCTGATGTTCTTGAAGTACCGGAAGAAGACGCCCCTCTTCCGCCGTTTGTCGATCCCTGGCCGCTCTTTTGTGTGTTTGACCCACCGGCCGAACCCGAGCCTCCAAGTGTGATCCCGGGATTGTTTCCCGATGCTGCTCCCGCTGTTATGGAGCCGCTGTACGAACTGTCCCCCGGGCCTGAAACCTCACTTGTCGACGATGATCGTCCCGGTTTGTTGCTCGTGCCGGATGATGCGGATGTCCCGCCTGAAGATCCCGGGTACGCCGTTGACGATGAACTGGGGCTGTAACCGCCGCCTCCTCCGCCTCCGGGTTTTATCGGTGCAGCCGTCGGCGACGGCGTGGGAGTTGGCGTTGGTGTTGGTGTCGGCGTTGGCGTCGGCGTAGGCGTAGGTGTCGGCGTTGGCGTCGGCGTCGGTGTAGGTGTCGGCGTAGGTGTAGGTGTGGGCGTTGGCGTCGGTGTCGGTGTCGGTGATATTACCGTGACCGACGCAATGTCCGTGTACGCCGGATATTCCCAGCCTCCGACAAGTCTGCATCTGTACTGTTTTCCGTTCAGGGCCTGACCTACGTTCTGGATAGTCAGCCTGTTCGAATTCGTTCCCGTATATTTTTCTCCGGCTACACCGTAGCCTTCGTTCAATTCTTTCCATTCCCCGTCATCGTTTCTGAGCCATTTGTACGGACCGTCGTACTTTGCGACGACCTCGAACTGGACCGTCCCCCCGGCATTCGTTGTCTGTGACACGGGCTGTCTTATATAAGTGATCAGCCTCTTTTTGATGGTCAGTCCTTCAACTGTCACTACTTCTCCGAGTCTTCTCCCGCAGTAATTACAGTAATCTCCCGGCTTATGCACTATCTCAAGACATATCATTCCTGTGTCGAAGTCCTGGTTCCCGATATCCACGAGCTGATAACCCGATCCTGCCACAACCTGCCCGTTGCTCTTTTCTATCCATATCCTGGCTCCGTAATACGAGCTGTTTGCAGCGCTCTGACAGTATGCACATCCTTCGACCTTGGGCTCATCAAACCATACGGCTTCGGCATACTTGAGTACAGCCGGCAGTTTCTGAACGGATACGTTTCCGCTTATCCTCGAGTCGTATGTCATTTGCGGGTAATACTTCTCCCTTATGTATGTCCTGTCCTCGGAAAGCGCTTCCGAATTCGGTCTGATATAGTCCTCCGCGAACACATATGACGGAAGGCTTACGATCGATCCGACAAATATGATAAATGCTGTCATCAATGATGCGGCACGTCTGTTATTTCTTCTTTTCATCACTCTCTCCTATCATCTTTTTTCTTGCGGCTATACGCCTCTTTTTGACATCTATGAGTTCATCAACCCTGTCTCTTATACCGGCCAGCTCCGTGTCCTGCCCCTCAACGTCTTCCAGTTCCTCCCTTTCAAGAGTCAGTACCGACAACGCCTTTGCGGTCCCCTCCAGAGGATCCGGATCGCAGTTTTCAAAACACCCCGCGATAAATATCAGGTTCTCGTATTTCATCTTTGACGGAGCCCTTCTGACAATGTCTCCGTACAGCTTCCCGATCACGGTCATGGCATGCCCGGCATCGTATTCGAATCCGTTCTGGATCGTGCACAGTTCGATATAATCGGCGGCTTCCGGATACTTATCCGGGTCGAGCTTTGCAAAATACATTGCCGCGGTCCGATAGTCTCCGGCGATCAGCATGGAATTGACCGCCACCTCGAATATGAACTCCTGCTCGATGTCCTCGGACAGTTCGCCGGTTTGTATGCACGCTTTGATGATCCCTATCCCTTCCGGGGTGTACTCTCCTTCCTCCATGTGCTCCGTGGCGGCAAGCACAAGATCCCGGGCACTCCTTTGTGCCCTTATGTACGTATATGCTTTCTTTGCGCCCCAAGCGGCGCAGATCACGATTCCCGCGGCTGTCGCGGCTATCGTTACCCGTTTCTTTATTCTGTCAGGGATCGATCTGATATGTCTGATCTGTTTTATTACTTCGCGGGCGGTGGAATATCTTTCATCCACCACCGGTGCACAGCACCTTTTAAGAAATGATTTTTCCGATAAGCCAAGTATTCTTGAATGACTGATATTGCGTAAAGCGGTATCGATATCCGGGTCGGGCGGCTTGCCGCACCTGATGCAGAAGTACGTCATCCCGAGTGCAAATATGTCCGTCCTTGCATCCATCCCGGTACCGGGCAGATACTGCTCCGGGGGTGAATACCCTCTCGTTCCTACCGGGATATGCCTTGCGGCAAGCCATCCCGCTATTCCGAAGTCTATCAGGTGTGGCAGTCCGTCATCGGATATGATGATGTTCTCGGGCTTGAGATCCAGGTACAGGAGCGGGCGCGGCATCGTATGAAGATAATCGAGTGCCTCGCATATATGCTGTGCTATCGCAAGGCTCCTGTCCCTGGAAAGTCCCTTATCCTTACACATCTGTGACAGCAGCGTTCCCTTTACGTATTCACTCAGTATATAGATATTCTTTCCGTCGCAGAACGCGTCATGTATGGCGGGAAACAGCGGGAACTTCACGCATCGGAGCGATTCGATCTCACTTCGTGCGAACCGCAGTGCCCCCAGTTTTCCGGCGTCCATGACCTTCATCGCAAGCGATCTTCCTATATGACGGTCGGCAACAAGATATACACAGCTCGTGCCTCCCGAACCGATCACACTCTGCACTTCATAACGTCCGTTGACGAATGTTCCTTTTTCAAACACGGATGTTTTACCCAATGATCTCTCCTCCGAAAACGGTAGATGACCACAAGATAACCCCGGGACGATCCGGGGTCAATATACAAAGTTTTTTTCTACACGTTTTCGGAAACACCCGTGATATAACATGTGTCCGAAGCCGATATGAGGTGTTATTGTTATACAAAAACACCGATATCCGACAGATGCGGATACCGGTGTTTTGTTCATATTGCCAAACGGTCTTATTTTTTCCTGATGAGTTGTCTTATCATCCCATGAAGATCCTTGCTATGTCATTGTACATGATCACTACCAGAAGTACCAGCAGGAGTCCCACCCCGATAAGCTGTATCGTGCCTTCCACTTTGCTGCTCGCGGGCTTGCCTCTGATCGCCTCGTATATCAGGAACAGGAGCTTTCCTCCGTCAAATGCGGGGATCGGGAACAGGTTGACGATTCCGATGTTGGCCGACAGAAGCAGTGCGATGTTGAGCATGCTGACGACAACGGCCGTCAAGCCTATCTCTTTGGCACTGTCATACTCATCGCCGACTATCTCGACCGCACCGACGGGACCGGCAAGTTCCGAGACCTTGGCCTGACCCGAGAAGAGCATCCTGAAGCTCGAGAACGTCATCTTGACCATATAGCGGACATACAGATAACTCGACCTTATTATCTGGACAGGTCCTTTCGGAGGCTCCTCGTATCCGCCGAACTCGACTCCGATCATGAACCGTCCGTACTCCTCGTTCATCTTCGGAATGACTTCGGCCTTAACACGCTTTCCCTCGTGTTCGTATACTATCGTGAGCGGTTTGCCGTAACCGAGTTCCACCGCGGTGGAGACTTCGGGATACAGGTAACACCTGCTGTGGTTGACACTGATGATCGTATCTCCGTCCCGTATACCCGCTTCGTATGCTGCACCTGCGGGATCTACATGAAGTATCTTCGTTGACGGTATGTCGATGTAGTTCATCAGGAACAGACCGAGTATGAACGCAAGAAGCAGGTTGAAGAACGGTCCGGCAACGGTCGTTGCGATCCTCGACCATACATTTGCTTTTCTGAACGCCGAATTTGCTATGATCGAAGCAAAGTCCTCGTCACCCCTGTCAACATCAAGATCATCAAATACACAGGCGGCGCCGAGCATTATCACGCGCAGCGATATCTTTGTCCCATGCTTTGTCGTCCACCCGGCGATCTTCGGTCCGAAACCGACCGTGAACTCGACAACCTCTATCCCGTTCAGTCTGGCGATCAGGAAATGCCCCATCTCATGGACAAATACGATCACAGCCAGTATGAATATACCTATGAGTATCTTCAACTTATATCTCCCGCGTGTCTGTCAACACTCTCTGTTGCCGCCTTTTCGGCGTCAAGTATCCCGTCTACCGTCGGATCCTTTACAAGCGTAGCCTCATCCATTGCGGTCTTTATCAGATCCGCTATATCGGTAAAGCCGATCCTGCCTTTAAGGAAGAGGGCCACGGCTCTCTCGTTAGCGGCATTGAACACGGTAGGCATGCTGCCGCCGATGCGTGCTGCCGTCATTGCATGTTTGAATCCCTCGAATCTGTCGGGATCAGGCCTCTCGAATGTCATAGATGCCAGTTCAAACAGATCCACTCTCTTTGTCGCAAGATAAGGACGGTCCGGATAGAACAG
>JAFZRD010000127.1 GCA_017620055.1 Lachnospiraceae bacterium | reverse complement strand
GCATCCCTTGACATCTCAGATGAGATCGTCGAGCTTATCGTCTCGGCAACTATCTTGTCGGGCTCGACTCCGAACTCACTCTTCATCATGTCATTGAACGCCTCACGTTCCTTGACATCAAGTGAACGAGTCTTGAAGATGACTTCGTTCGAACCGGATACTTTCTGAACCTGAACATTGGCATCCCCTGTTATCTTCTCGATCGAAGGAACAACCTTGGCATCGATGTCGGCAAGTGCCATATCCTCGTTAAACGTAACGTTTGTTGAAGTACCGCCTAAAAACTCAAGGCTGAAGTTAAGAGCATGTGCACCTCTTGCGGAATTGATGATCATCGTAACGATACCCACAAGAATGATTCCGGTCGATATGATGATGAAGATCGTCTTCTTCGAGAGGAAATCGATCTGCTTTAATCCCTTTGCCTTGCCGTACCACTTCTCGTCTTTGATCCCGAGAGCGTAGAACGATCTTAATATCAGCTTTGTAACGAACAGAGCCGTGATCATCGATACAACGATACCGAGTGCCAGTGTCTGTGCGAAGCCCTTGATCGAACCCGTTCCGATAACTCCGAGAACGAGTGCCGCGATAAGTGTCGTAACGTTACCGTCGATGATGGCCGAAAGTGCTTTCTTGTATCCTTCGTCGATAGCCGAACGGACCGATTTGCCCGATGCTATCTCCTCCCTGATCCTCGCAAACGTGATAACGTTCGCATCGACCGCCATACCGATCGACAGGACGATACCTGCGATACCGGGAAGGGTAAGTGTCATATCAAAGAAGTTAAGGCAGAATACCGTGATCAGACAGTACAGGATAAGTGCGATCGATGATGCAAGTCCGGGTATGAAATATACCGCGCACATGAACAGCACGATTATCGCAAAACCGATAACACCGGCCTTGAGCGATCTTGCTATCGCTTCGGAACCGAGCTGTGCGCCTACAACGTTTGAACGGAGTTCTTCAAGCTCGATCTTAAGTCCTCCGATACGGATCGTTGATGCGAGCTGCTCAGCCTCTTCGGCTGTCTTCTGGCCGGATATCTGTGCCATACCGCCCGTGATCGCCGTCTTAACGACCGGGATCGAAGCAGGAGCCCCGTCATAATAGATCATGATCGTATCCTGCGTCTTGGCTGCGACTGTCGTGGCATCCGCGAATCTCTTCGTACCCTCGTCGTCAAGTGTAAGTTCAACAACGTACTCGGTGCTTCCCATATCGTTCTTGATCGCGCCCGCGCGTGACTCAACAACGTTTGTTCCGGTAAGGACGACCGAACCGTCGGCTATGAGCTCATCTATACTCTTCGTGAGATTGCCGTATGCGTCATAGTTCTCGTTTCCGTTCGCATCAAGATGGTTGATGAAGTACAGGCTTCCGGGACGTCCCAGTTCCTCGAGTACCGCATTCGCATCAGACAGTCCGGGGATCTCAATGCTGATCCTGTCCGAACCTTCCTTGTACACCTGTGCCTCGGTCGAATAACCTTCAACCCTCTGCTGGAGTTTGTACACGGTATCATCCATATCCTCCGACGAAGGAGTCTCTTCTCCCACCGCCTGATACGTGATGCTGACACCGCCGGCAAGGTCGAGTCCGAGATGGATACCTTTTGCGGATCCTACGGAATCAACTCCCACACCGTTCATGACCATGTAGCCGAACGCGGCTATGGCCACAAGTACCGCCAGGAGTGCTATGACTGCATTTTTCTTCTTCATTGTTTCTGTTTCCTTTCAAAACTCTTGTATACCGATCAGCTGTCGGCTGCTGCCCTGATCATTATCGCGCATTCCACACGCTTACGCTGAAGTGCGCATCCTATATCATATACACCGTTTATATTCCCGGTGAAGTTGTATGCGTTCGCCGCGCATCCTCCGCTGCAGTAGAACTTCGCGAAACACTTTCTGCATTCTTCGCGCGAATAAACGTTGTAAAGCTTGAACTTATCCCTCATGACGGTATTGGTGACTCCGTCATTCACGTTTCCCATCAGGAATCCTTCAAGGCCTACAAACTGATGGCACGGATACAGATCACCGTTCGGCGCCACGGCCAGATATTCGGTACCCGACCCGCATCCCGATAGGCGTTTTGCAACACACGGTCCGCCGGTTAAGTCTATCATAAAATGGAAGAAATTGAACCCCTTTCCTTCCTTTTTGCGATCGATCACATACTTTGCAAGTATATCATACTGTTCGCAAAGCTTCGGCACATCTTCCGGGGTGATGGCATAATCCTTATCCTGCGGGGCAACAACGGGCTCGACCGATATCTGTTTGAACCCGAGCTCGGCAAGATGCTTTACATCCTCCGCAAAATCAAGATTATGATGCGTGTATGTGCCTCTGACATAGTAGTTCGTCTGATCTCTCGATTCGGCCGCCTTGACAAACTTCGGAAGGATCTCATCGTAGCTACCCTGTCCTCCGCGTCTCGGCCTCATCCTGTCATGAACACTTTTGCGCCCGTCTATCGACAGGACCAGATTGCTCATCTCGCGGTTTGCAAACTCAAGCACTTCATCATCAAGCAGCACACCGTTTGTCGTGAGTGTGAATCTGAACTTCTTGTTGTGTTTCTCTTCAAGACTGCGCCCGTACTCAACAAGCTTTTTAACGACCTCGAAGTTCATGAGCGGCTCGCCGCCGAAGAAATCGACCTCGAGATTACGTCTTCCCTTTGATGCCTCTACGAGAAAATCAAGAGCCTTCATTCCGACCTCAAGGCTCATAAGAGACCTCTCGCCGTGATACTCTCCCTCTCCCGCGAAGCAGTATCTGCATGCGAGATTGCAGTCATGCGCGATATGAAGGCACAGGGCCTTTACTACCGTCTCACGCTTTATGTGATCCCCGATATAGTCCTCATAGAGATCTTCCGTGAACAGGCACTCGTCCTCGATAAGCCACGCTACTTCCTCATAGGCTTCGTCGATGTCTTCCTTATCATATCCCGGAAGCTTGCCCGCAAGATAATCGCTCAGATCTTCGTACGGAACAGCCTTTATCGTTTCCTCGTCGATCACTTCCCTGACGGGGTGATTTTCGGAGTACTCTTCGAGTGCTCCGACAAGATCGTAAACGATATCATCGACGACATGAATACTGCCGCTTTCAACGTCCATGACTATATTGTAGCCGTTATTCCTGTAACGATGGACCAAGGTCCCTCCTATCTTCATATATCACAGAAAAAAGCCCTATCAAGAGCTTTTTTCGCAGGTGACCATATTTGAACCTGATATTACTGAGCCTTCTCGCAGCTCTGATTACCTACTGTGCATGAAGTCTTGCATGCTGACTGGCATGATGTCTGGCACTCGCCGCATCCGCCCTTCTTCATGGACTTCTTGAGATTCCTTGTCTGTAATGTCTTGATGTGTTTCATATCATACCTCCGAAGGATTGTAATTTACTACTCCGTTCAGCGCCCTATTATATCATAGAGCCTATTCTTTGAAAAGATATTTTTATCCCTGTGTGAGCGTGTACAAAAGCGCGATTATGATGATCGCTATAATGACGGCGATAGCCACACGCCAAGGCGATATCGGATACTTGCCGCCGACCTTTCCGGACTGGCCGTTGACGACGAACTGGTACGTCTTGTCCTTGTACTTGAACGCCGACATCCATACGGGAAGCATAAGATACTTGTATGTTATGTTTGAAAACTGCGTATTGCCGGAAAAACTCCTCACATGGTTTGCATGATGCTCACGGAGGATCTTGCTCTCAATGGCGGATTTAAGTCTTGCTCTTATGAAATCCTTTGCTTTCTCCCATGCATCCTTAAGTCCCACCGAATAGCGCTCCGCCAGGAATCCGGCAAGATATTCGGGCTTGTAAGACTTGTTGTCTTTTGTATCGAAAGGCTCCACCTGACGGAGCATCGCAACGTTCTGGTCACCGGTTCCGGCAACGAGCTGGTCATCGATGAACTCTTCGTATACACCGCTCGTCTTGTGCCAGTCGGTAACGGTCCTCTTCTTGTCACCCGTACCGACGGTACGGTCTATTCCGTATTCTGCTGTATAGTTCGTGACCGTATCGGAATCGAATGTCCAGTACGGAAGGTATATTCCCTTGAACTTGTCGGCACGCGCACTCCTTTTTGCGGCACGCGGCGCAAACCACTTCTTCGACAGCCACTGCGTGAACTTCGCTCCCGCTTCCTGTGCCGTCACCTTGAATACAACGACTCCGTTAGGCGCCATCGTCTTAACGTCGTTTGCCTCCATGACCTGGTTGGATCCGCAGTACGGACACTCATTGGCAACTTCAAGCGCATCATATACCGATACCGCTCCGCACGATTTACAGGTTACGGTCTTCTGGGCAACACCCCAGTCACAGTTTCCGGTGAACTCCGCGGACTCAAAGTCCTGCTCGCTGGCAACGGATTCGCCCTGCGTATTCTCAGCCTTGATATCTTCCCGATGTCCGCAGTACTGACAATACAGTCCTCCGGTCTTCGGATCGAAATCCATCGTTGCACCGCAGTCCGGACACTTTCTGTCCGTCTCCTTCATCGTGGAAACATGTTCGGCGTTCATAGCCTCTTCGTAGTTAGCATCTGCCATTGGGATTCTCCTTATTCTGCCTCTGTATTTTGTGTCGCATCTCCTGCCGCTTCTTCGCTGCCTGCTTCCGATGCGGCCTGATCAGCGCTCTTTGTCAGTTCCTCATATGAATCTCCCGGGAACTCATCCTCTCCGGGTGAAATGAACACTTTGTTCTTCGCCTTGTCATAGAATGCGACCTTGGTCTTGGCCGATCCGTAGACACTTACGTCCGAGCCCTTAAACGCCGTGACTCCGCCGGACCTGAGTATATCAAGCACCTTGGAATCGAAATCGTCGAGCTTCGTATCCGGCTTGTAAGCCTTGCCGAACTTCTCGAGCTTATCCTTGTCAAGCGGCTCGGGGGGCTCGACCTTCTGATCGATCTCCTTACCCTCCTGCTGCTCCTCGTATGCTTTTTCGAAATCATCAACGGACTTTTTGATCTCTTTGCAGTAGCTCTCGTTGATGTACATGAACAGATCGGTCGGAAGCGCATTCGCAATAAAGACATTGAAATCGTCCTCATAATCGTCGAAATTGTCCTCGTTACCCGTTTCGAAACATACTATCGAGAAATTGTACCATTCGGTGATGTTTCCCCTGTCGTTCGTATCCGTATTCGCATACGTGAGGTTGTGCGCCATTGAAGGAACATAGTATCTGCAGAACAGCATATCCTTGTCCTTGAGCGTTATCTCATACTCATACACCTTTGCCGAGGATTCGTAATCCATGTTGGCATATGTGGTTCCTTTTCCGATGTATGCGTAGTCGCCTATGTCACCGAACAGGTCCTTGTTCTTAGCCTTGGCAAGCTCCTCGAGCTTGGCGGGAGCGATCTCATTGACATCGTATTCCTTCGTCAGCTCAAGTTTTGCTCCGGGATAACTCTGCTGGAGCAGGGGCTCAAGATAGCTCCTCGGATTCTCATATTCGAAATATGTCATGTAATGGGTGATATCACTCTCATTCGAACGTCCCTTTCCGGTCTCGCCGAGCTTGTACCACAGTTTTCTTGCGGAAAGGTATGTGAACCT
>JAFZRD010000126.1 GCA_017620055.1 Lachnospiraceae bacterium | reverse complement strand
CTTAGCAGGTGCTGCCTTCTTAACGGGAGCTGCCTTCTTAGCAGGTGCTGCCTTCTTTGCGGGAGCTGCCTTCTTTGCAGGTGCTGCTGCCTTAGCGGGAGCTGCCTTCTTTGCGGGAGCTGCCTTCTTAGCAGGTGCTGCCTTCTTTGCGGGAGCTGCCTTCTTTGCAGGAGCCTTCTTAGCGGGTGCCTTCTTAGCGGGCGCCTTCTTTGCAGGTGCTGCTGCCTTTGCAGGTGCTGCTGCCTTAGCGGGAGCTGCTGCCTTCTTCTCTGCTACAGCTGCCTTGATAGCCTCTTTAGCTTTCTCAGGCTCCGTAACAACAGCTTTCTTAACTGTTACAGTGGGTTTCTTAACATCAGCCATGATAATGATTCTCCTTTCAAGCTACCTTTATCATCGTATAAATGCTATAAAATAAAGACTGTTCTTTAAGCGCAATAAAAAATATAGCGCAGTTATGCGGTTTTGTCAACACATTTATGCAACAATCATGCACGAATACTAAATCCGAGACTCTTACCATCGTTCACAAACATCTGAACCGTCTCGAGAGATAGTTGTGCAAGATCCTTTCCGAAGTTCGGAAGTTTTGCGAGAATGGCGTTGGTCACGGTGATGATATCGGTGCCGGATTCCTGCGCCTGGACTATGTTGTAGACTTCCCTGCAGCTTGCCCAAAGTGTAAGAGTTCCGGGTTTTTTGGATGCGATCTCTTTTGCTTTTTTCATCATCGGAACCGCATCGACTCCGGTGTCCATTATCCTTCCGGCAAACACCGAAACTATATTTTCTGTTCCGGGTGCGAATGCATCAACCGTCTCTTCGATCTGTTTCATCGTGAGTATCGCGGTAACATTCAGTCGAAGTCCTTCCGCCGACAATTTTTTGATAAGAGGTATACTCGATTCACCTTTTGAATTCGTGATGGGTATCTTGACGAAAACATTCTTGCCGAGTCCGCAGATTATCCTTGCTTCCTCTTCCATTCCTTCAAAATCATCTGCGAACACTTCGAGCGAAAGCGGAAGATCGGGTATCTCTTTTACACACTCTTTTGCAAAGGTAACGTAATCTTTTACTCCTGCTTTTTTCATGAGTGTCGGATTCGTGGTGAAGCCTTTAACGTATCCTTTTTTGTATTCCTCCTTCATCGCCTCGATGTCGGCGCCGTCTGCATATATTGTTATTGTAAGATCTTTAGCTGTCATATTGATTCCCCTCTTTCTAATTAGCCCCTAACGCGTTAACCATCAGATGCCATACAACTCCCTGCCACCCTTCGGCATGAGGAGTGATCCTCGCATCATCGACGACCGGTATCAGTACGCATGCATCACTGACCTGTTTTGAATAACCGCCGGTCCTTGACACTATCGAGATGACTTTTGCTCCGCGCTCTTTTGCAAGCTTAAGTGCATTGACGATGTTAAGGGAAGTCGTCTCACTTCCGCCGCCGACCGAGAACACCATGACCGCATCTTTGGAATTGATCCTGCTCGTCTTCAGCCACTCTGCAAATGTTGTCTCCCATCCTTCGTCATTTGTTCTTGCAGTCAGTTCGGATACGTTATCGGTAGGCGCATATGTTTCTATGCCGCCGATCTTTCTGAAATCATTGACCGCATGTGAAGCGTTCGCTGCGCTTCCTCCGACTCCGAGAATGAACAGTCTTCCTTCATTCCTTTTCGTTTCGCGAAGGATGTTCACTCCCTTTTCGATCTCTTCCTGAGAGACCGTGTTTGCGATTGTTACAGTTTCTTCCAGGTATTGCCTGATGTAATCTTTAGTCATAATTGTTTCCTCCTTTTCCCAATAATGCTATTTCCCAACAATTAGACTTATATGTGATCCCTTACGGGCAGTCACCTCATATCCGGCAGACCGGCCGCCGCGTCAAACAGATCCTTAGCGATATAATCCGGCGATATGTCGCCGAGTTTTTTGCACAGATCGCATTTGAGGTCTCCGATGAACACGGTAGACAATCCTACCGCAGATCCAGCAGTCACGTCCGTACATGAATCCCCGATCATGAACGACGACGCCATGTCGAGCTCATACTTGCGCATAGCTCTGTATATCAGACCGGGCTCAGGTTTTCTGCAGTTGCATTTCTTTATAAGAAACTTTTCCTTCGTCGTCGGCAGTTCCTTCGTATAATGCGGACACATAAAGATGTCATCTATATCGACACCTTCTTTGGCGAGACTGTCGATCATGTAAGTGTTTATGTCATACAGTGTCGCAAGGTCCGTTTTCCCTTTTGCCGCTCCGGGCTGGTTCGTGACAACGAATATGTAATAACCTTTTTCCTTTATCGTCTTCAGTGCTTCGGCAACGTCCGGCAGGAATCTGAACTGACTGACCTTCATCGGACTGTCGAGCTGTTCGATATCGTCATTCCAGACTATCTCGTTGATCACTCCGTCGCGGTCCACGAACACGGCCGGATGTTTCTCGAGAAATCTGCGAGTCACATACCCGGAAAATTCCGCAAGCGACTCGGGACTTCCTATCTCATAGAAGCGCTTCGTTACCTTCTGTGCGGTCAGCTTTCCTTTGACCGACAGATCGTGAAGTATCTCGGCGATATCAAACGCCGTATCTTCCGGGTAACTCTCGAACAGAGACCTTTCATACATGCACACACCGTAATCGATATGATCCATTTCCGGCGTCGTGTTGTGCTTGTCATAAAGAGCGATCGCACCGTCCTTCATCACGACATTGCTCTTGTCGAACCTGTCGTTGTTACAAAGAACCGTCATGAGCGCTCGCTCTCCCGCTGCCTTTCCTCTTTCATAACGATACAGCGTTTCCGCATAATCGATATCCATGAAAGAGTCTCCGTAAATAAGGAGAAAATCATCCTCAAGAAGATCGAGAGCACGCCGTACCGCGCCACCTGTTCCGAGAAGCTTTTCTCCGTCATAGCTGTAAGTTATCGATATTCCGCGACTGCTTCCGTCGCCGAAGTGCTCCTCGATCATATCGGCTTTGTAACCGACAAGGAACACGAACTTTTTGAATCCCCATGCCGTCAGAAGATCAAGCTGGTAATCAAAGAAAGGTCTGCCGCATACTTCGACCAGAGACTTGGGACATTCCTTCGTGAAGTTTTTGAGCCTTGTGCCGAGGCCTCCCATCAGCACAACGACCTGGACACTTCCGGGATTCATCATAAGATCCTTGATCCTTCTTTCTCAAATCTGAATCTTACTTCACTCATGCCGGTAGACCTCATCGCATCACGAAGCTTTACCTTGTCCTTGACATAGAACATAAGGAATCCGCCGCCGCCTGCGCCTATCATCTTGCCGCCCTGCGCGCCGTTCGCAAGCGCAAGCTCGTACCATTCGTCGATCTGCGGATTGCTCATTCCGCCCGAGCGTTTCTTCTTGTATTCCCAGTGAACGTTCATGATATCCGCAAACGCATCAAGATCACCCTTCTCGAGAGCCTTCTTGCTCTGGTATCCGAGATCCTTGACGAAGTCGAGATTCTTGAGCATATCCTCATTATGCTCCTTGCTCTTGTCGTTCTGCTCTTTTAGTATATTCCCCGCTGAACGCGAAAAACCCGTAAAGAAAAGTATCAGATTATCTTCAAGATTATAAAGGGTCTCATCGTCGATCCTCAGAGGATCAACCCAGACATAACCGTCCTTGTGGAAGTTCATGCAGGTGATGCCGCCGTAGCTCGCGATGTACTGATCCTGTTTGCCGATCGGCTCCTTCAATCTGTTCATCTCTATCTCGCATGCCTCTTCCGCAAGCGTACGCGTCGAGACGATATTGCCCTGCATCGTATGAAGTGCGCGAAGAAGTGCCGTCGTAAACGAACTCGAAGATCCGAGTCCCGTCCCGGCCGGAATGTCAGCCATTGAGCAAAGTTCCAGACAAGGCTTCTTCCAGTCAAGGAGCTTGAGCGCCTCGCGGATTATCGGATGCTGGATCTCATCGATCTCCATGCATTTTTCAAACTTGGAATATTTGAGAAAGTATCCCTTTTCAAAGGTCTCGTGAAGTGTGATGTAAACGTATTTGTCGATGGCGGCGGAAATAAGGAAGCCTTCCCTTTCCTCATAATATGACGGAAGATCCGTGCCTCCGCCTCCGAGCGTGATCCTCAAAGGACTGCGTGCGATTATCATGTAGTATCTCCTGACTGTATGCTGTGTTACGCGCGGCCTTAATCCCTTGCCGCAAATACCCACGGATTGGCCTGCAGATATTCGACCGTTTTAATGACTCCCTCTTCGATCGAAGCCTTCGGTTTCCATCCGAGCGATCTGACCTTCTTCGTATCGAGATATATGAACGGATTGTCTCCTATCCATCCGCGCTCTCCTCCCTCGTACGTAAACGTGGGAGATACACCGAGCTTGCCGCAGATGAATCTGACCGAATCGTTTACTTCGACATACTCATCGGTTCCGAGATTGTAAATGTTCACTTTTTCGTTTGCGTTTCTGACAACCGTAAGGATAGCTTCCATGCAGTCCTTGACATACAGGTAAGACTTCTTCTGATGTCCGTCCCCGAGTATATGAAGTTTTGTCGGATCTTCGGAAAGCTTCCTGCAGAAATCAAACACATGACCGTGAGTATATCTCTCGCCGAGTATCGAAACGAATCTGAATATGTATGCCGTGAACCCGAACCCTTCGGCATATGCCGCAAGAAGTCCTTCGCATGCAAGCTTTGATGCGCCGTACAGTGATGTCTGTATCGGGAAAGGTGCATTCTCGGGAGTAGGTATCACCTCGGCTTCACCGTATACCGAACCCGTTGATGAGAATCCGATCCTCTTTATCCCGTTTGCTCTCATCGCCTCAAGCACATTGTATGTTGCGATCGTGTTCTGCTCGAGATCCTTCCTCGGATGTTCGCATCCCATCCTGACATCAGCGTTTGCGGCAAAGTGGAACACGAAATCGCATCCTTCCATCGCCTTTGTAAGTGCGGGAAGGTCGAGCGTGTCGCCTTCAACGAGAGTAAACCTGTCGTTCTTTAACGCTTCCTCCAGGAACTCACGTCTGCCCGTTGAGAAGTTGTCGTATACGACCACTTCGTTTTCGGGCTCGGACAGGAGTCTGTCCGCCATGTTTGAACCTATGAAACCGGCTCCGCCGGTGATGAAATATTTCATATTCTTTCTCCTTTTTGGACCAACACCGACTGTGTCGGTGTCGCCTTGTAGGAAGGGATCTTCCCGCAAGCGGGCCCCTCCTTCCTACATGTCATAATTTACCTCTTCCTCTACGTCATCTTTGAACAGGTTTGCGTTGCGGTTGTACTTCGCTTTATCGTACTGCAGGTATCCGATCTTGACTTCGGTACGGATCTGCTGCTTCTCCGCTACGCCCTCAAACCATTTCGGATCGTCAAGTTTGCTGCGCAGACGGTTCTCGACTATCTTCGTGCCGTCCCTGTCGCAGGTAAGGATGACGGCGAATCCGCCGTTCTCATCTATCGAATATACCCTGTCCTCCAGTCGGACCGTATCAACGAGAAGAAGCGAAAGCTGCTTGATGACCTTCTCGTACTGCACCGATTTGAGTACCTTGCGCATCTCCGCCGGGTAACGAAGTCTTACTATCATGAGTGATATCGGGCTGTCATTTCTCTCCGCATATGATATCTGTGTCTGGATATCCATGAAGAGGCTCCGGAGGTTATACAGTCCCGTCACGGGATCGATCATAACAAGCTCGGCGATCTGTTTCTTGAGGAGAGCATTCTCCAGCGTGAGCGGTGTGAATCGCTTAACATAGAGCATTATGCCCACTATCGCCAATGCCGGAAGGAGTATCCATAAAAAAGATACCGGCGGTATCTGTTTGCCGAGTGCAACGAGAGAATATACCTTCAGTCCCGCAAATACAACAACCGCCACAGCTCCGACAATGATCGCTATCGTCAGGTATCCCGATATGACTATCACAACGGCAGCTGCGATCGCCAGCGTCATGATGAGGTTCTCGGCAAAAGCCTCGGGACCCGACACGTTTGTTATTACAACCGCAAGAATAAAAGCCAGGAGCATCATTCCCATACCCAGATATGAGAATATCTTCCCGTCTCCTTTTGCAGTCGCACCTTTCTTACTTGTAACCATAACCCGCTCCAATCAAGAGTATAAAAATACCAAACTATTTTACCATTTTATTGCCCCAAGGTCAAAAGATACATGTCGTGTTCACGCCCCATGATCACGTCTTTCCCGCTCCGCGAAAATCCCAGCTTTTCAAGCAGTCTTACCGAGGGAGTGTTCTTCCTGCTCGTAAATGCCATGTACTCGAAGAGTCCGAGTTCCTCTCTGCCGTATGAGATTATCGCACAAAGAGCTTCCGCGGCGTATCCCCTCCTGCGATACTTTTTTCCGATAACGTACCCGAGTTCGGGTATATCGTATCCTTCCCTTATCCCTATTCCGGCTCTTCCTATCAGTTCTCCGGTGTCCTTAAGTGTCAGTGCCCACAGCCCGTACTCATGAAATCTGTACTGGTTGTCTATGTAATCGCGAAGATATCTCTCTTCCGCTTTCCGGTCTTCATACAGATCCTCTACGTACTTTCTCGTTTCGTCATCGTCATATATCTCATACAGAGCGTCAATATCGGAAAGTATCTGTTCCCTTATTATCAGCCTGTCCGTTTCCTTTATGATCCACGGGATCCCGTGATGACGCTGCCACATTCTGTTGACACGAGCGTAAGTCATGTACCCGATATCCTCTATACAGTACAGGAGCCTGCTTAACCGCGCATCACTGCCGTTACCCGTATCGAGCGCGGCACAGGCGATATCATTTTCTTCGGCAACCTGCGCAGCTGCGCCCGAATCGGTGATCATGAACAACGAGCGCCTCTCTTCCGGCAGACTGTTTGTCAGATTTACCGACAGATCACCTGGATCCCGGCCCACCTGGTTGTCATAACATAGATATGTTAACTCTGTATCCGGATTTTCCGACCTGACATTTGTGCAAAATGACGATATGTCCTCTTCCGGTACCGTTTTGTTGACAATTAATAATATATGTGACAGATTTTTTGCTGTATTTTCCATATGTATAGGCTATTTATACTATTTCAGGGGGGTGTTTTTTTGCATGTTCACGAAAGGCTTGTTCATAATTTGTTCATATTTATTTAAAAAACTTTTCATTTGTGGAACATTTTTTAGACATTTATGTGAACTATACTAACATCATAAAGAAGCGACAATACATTGCAAATACTTTTTCATAATAAATGCCAAGTAGCTTAGCTACTTGGCATCCTCCCTTTTTATGGGGTTTATTCTCCACCCAGGTAAGTTACGATCGCATCTACCGCCGTATCCTCATCGGAACCGTCCGCGGTGACCGTTACCGTATCTCCCGCAACGAGCACAAGGGTCATCATTCCCATTATACTCTTAGCATTTACTCTCTTATCTCCGTATTCGATATATATCGAACTGTCATACTGACTCGCCACCTGCACGAGCAGAGCGATAGGTCTCGCCTCCAAACCATTCTCCAGACGTATGATGGTTTCTTTTTTTGTCATAATTCTCCTCCTTAGCTTTGAGCCATACGTGACAGTTTTCTCAGTCTGTGATTGACTCCTGACTTGCCGATCTGCGGCTCGCACAGTTTTCCAAGCTCTTCCAAAGTAGCTTCCGGATACGATATACGAAGCTGCGCCATCTCCTGCAATTCCATCGGCAGCTTTTTTACCGCACCGATACTCATGAGATACCTGATCTCGTCGATCTGTCTCTGGGCTGCCGTTATCGTCTTGCCGATATTGGCGGTCTCGCAGTTAACCTTTCGGTTAACGCTGTTGCGCATTTCCTTCAGGATCCGCATGTTCTCGAAATCCATCAGTCCGACGTGGGCGCCCATGACATTCAGAGTCTCCACGATCTTTGTTCCGTCCTTAACGTACAGAACGTGGTATCTCTTACGCAGTGTTATCTTGGCTGCTATATCAAAGCTTTCAAGTAACTCTGCCAAAAAATGTGCCACTCTCTCATCCTGGCACACGATCTCCAAATGGTATGATTTTTCGGGATCGTTCACCGATCCCGCCGCAAGGAAAGCTCCTCTGATATAGGCCCGTCTGCAACATGATCGAAGGTTCCCTTTGGTGACCTTTATCGCCGACCGGATCCTGTCAGCTTCCCGCGCATCTGCGATAACGAGACGGAAGTGCCTGTCCGCCTTGGTGTACGGCACGTTTTCGGCCCCGCAATCTTTATACATATTAAATGTTTTCTTAAGCAAAGTAAAGTACTTTCTGACCGTCAGTTCATTTTCGGAAGAAATGACCATACAGCCGTCAGGATCCTCACCTTCCCTGCAGCAAAAATCATGGATCGCTGCGAGCTCGGCAAGCTGACAGTGTCTTGAAGGTGCGTTCACCCGCTCGAGTTCTTCTTTGATGTTACCGGAAAACGACATGCTTATTTTCCCCGCTGGGCATCCTTGCCGAAATCCCTGTGTTCGAGCTTGAACCCGTAGTCATCGTACTTTATCATCCGCGCATAGAGGGACTCCGCAAGAGTGATGCTTCGGTGCTTTCCTCCCGTACATCCTATCGCGACGACGAGCTGGTTCTTGCCTTCAGCAATGTAGTTCGGTATCAGGAACGCGAGCATGTCCTCGAGCTTGTCAAGAAACTCATGTGCCTCCTTAAAACCGAGAACGAAATCGGCAACTTCCTTATCCTTTCCGGTAAGCGGCCGGAGTTCATCGTGGTAATACGGATTGGGCAGGAATCTCACATCGAATACGAGATCCGCATCGGAAGGGATACCGTACTTGAAACCGAATGAGAGGATCGTAACATACAGGTTCTTGTACTCGAGATCCTTCACGAATATCCTGTCGATCTCGGTCTTGAACTCTCTTGTGAGCATCTGGGATGTATCTATAATATGGACCGCATGCTTCTTGATATTGGACAGTTTCTCGCGTTCACGCTTTATACCGACCTCTATCCTGTCGCCGAACGAGAGCGGATGGATACGCCTTGTCTCCTTGTATCTCTTGACGAGAACCGCATCATCCGATTCGAGGAAGAGGATCTCGTATGCGATCCCCATTTCTTTGATCTTCTCAAGGGCATTTTCCAGTTCGTCAAATGCCGCACCCGTTCTGACATCGATACCGAGTGCCGCACGTTCTATCTCATCGTTCTCATTAAGCAGCTTTGCAAATTCGGATATGAGCTGGACGGGAAGATTGTCCACGCAGTAATATCCCGCATCCTCAAGATAATCGAGTGCCGTGCTCTTGCCCGCACCGCTAAGTCCGGTGACTACAACAAATCTCATAAAACCACCTCTTCGGGAAGATCTCCCAGGATAACAACCTCCGTCTCAAGCTTCACTCCTGATTTCTCATATACCTTTTTCCGGATCAGGTTTATTAGACGCAGCACATCCGTTGCGCTCGCTCCTCCGGTATTGATCACGAAACCGCTGTGCTTTTCCGATACTTTTGCACCGCCGACGGACTCGCCCTTAAGGCCGGCATCTTCTATAAGCTTTGCCGCAAAATATCCTTCGGGTCTCTTGAACGTGCTTCCCGCACTTGGGTATTCAAGCGGCTGTTTGTCTCTTCGTCTTGCCGCCAGATCGTCCATCGTTTCCTTTATCTTCTCCCTGTCGCCGTTTGTCAGTTCAAACTCCGCTTCAAGAACAACATAAGGATGATCCTTGACGATGCTCCTTCTGTATCCGAACTTCATCTCATCGGTTGAGAGATTGACCGTCTCTCCGGTTGCAGCATCAAACAGCGTGACGGATTTTACGACATCTTTGATCTCGCCTCCGTATGCGCCTGCGTTCATGACTATCGCTCCGCCGACGGACCCCGGTATCCCCGAAGCGAATTCCAGACCCGTAAGGCTGTTGTCGTATGCGGTCTTTGCGATTTTCGCGAGCATCGCGCCCGCTCCCACTGTTATCGTGTTGCCGGATACCTCGATGTTATCGCAGCCCTGCCCGAGGCAGACCACGCATCCTCTGTATCCCGCATCTGTCACGATCAGGTTGCTTCCGTTTCCGATCACCGTAAAAGGTTCATCTTCCGTCAAAAGAAGGCGTACAATCTCTGTCGCCTCCTTTAAAGTGCCCGGTGTTACAAACACATCGGCACATCCTCCGACCCTGAACGTCGTATGGGATCCCATATCCTCATTCAATCGCACGTTACCGGGACCGGTTATATTTTCCAGTCGTTCTCTTAAAGCTTCGTTCAAGACCGTGCCACCCCGTCAAGTACCAGCTTGGCTGAACCGAATATTCCCGCATCGTTTCCGAGTGTCGCAAGGACGAACCTTGCATCACGGCTCGCATGGAAAACATACTTAACGTAGTTCTTGCTTATATAATCAAGGACGATCGGTCCCGCTTTGCTGACACCGCCGCCTATAACAAACACTTCGGGGTTCGTGACATCGGCAACGATCGACAGGCCTTTTCCGAGTATCTCGCCGAACTGTTCCGCGACCTCGATCGCCAGCTCGTCTCCGGCCTTGACCGCATCAAATACGACCTTTGCGTTCATGTGTGCCACGCCTCTTATCGATGAAGGTTTGTCATCTTTCGCAAGCCTTCTCTTCGCAAGTGTCGCGATACCCGTTGCGGATGCGTACTGTTCAAGACAACCCGTATTACCGCAGCCGCACTTTTCCGTCTCACTGTCATCGATACGGATATGACCGATCTCTCCGCCGGCACCGATGTAACCCGACAGGATCTTACCGTTGACGATTATCCCGCCTCCGACACCCGTTCCGAGTGTAACAACGACAACGTTTTTGCATCCCTGTCCGCCGCCCTTCCATACTTCTCCGAGTGCAGCCGCATTTGCATCGTTACCCGCAAATACCGGAAGGTCTATGTTCTTTCTCATCTCGTCGGATATATTGAAAACACCCCATCCGAGATTGACACACTTATGAATGATACCTTCATCATCAACAGGTCCGGGGACGCTTATTCCGATGCCCGCAACATCCGCTTCCTTAAGTCCCGCTTTATCCATTTTGCTCTTTATGGACGATGCGATATCGGGAAGTATGTTCTTACCGGAATCTTCGGTTCTGGTCGGGATCTCCCACTTCTCCAGAAGTTCTCCCTGGTCGGTGAACATTCCCATCTTCACCGTTGTGCCGCCGATATCTACTCCGAATACCTTTTTGCTCATTTCTATTCCTCTTCCTCTCTCGTCTTTAACGAATTCTGGAATCTTGAATACAGTTCCTGGGCAGCGTTGTAACCCATCTTCTTCTGTCTGAAGTTAACGGCCGCCGACTCGCATATGATAGCAAGGTTACGGCCCGGTCTGATAGGAATGCTGTGACATACGACCTTGTTTCCGAGGTATTCCGTATACTCCTCCTCAAGACCGATCCTGTCGTAATCCTTATCCCTGTCCCACTCCTCGAGTCTGATGACAAGGTCTATGCTCTGCGTCTCTCTTACAGATGACACACCGAACAGCATCTTGACATCGACGATGCCGATACCTCTCAGTTCGATAAGGTGCCTTGTTATATCGGGTGCGGTTCCGATCAGCGTATCATCGCTGACTTTTCTGATCTCGACAACATCATCGCTCACAAGTCTGTGTCCACGCTTTACGAGCTCGAGTGCGGCCTCCGATTTACCGATACCGCTCTCACCCGTGATCAGAACACCTTCGCCGTATACATCGACGAGTACGCCATGCACCGAGATGCACGGAGCCAGTTTGACGTTGAGCCATCTGATGATCTCCGCCATGAGGTTTGATGTACTCTTGTGAGACATGAGCACGGCAACGTTATGCGCCCTTGCTATCTCAAGGAACAGATCGTCCGGCTGAAGATCACGGCAGAAAACGTAGCACGGTGTATCGTCACACAGAATGTGTCCGTATCGCTCTTTCTTGATCTTCGGTCCGAGCTTCTCCATGTATGTATATTCGACAAATCCTATGATCTGAACCCTGGCCGTTTCGAAATGCTCCAGGAATCCCGCCATCTGAAGCGCGGGACGGTTGATATCCGGCTGGGTGATCTTGATCTCTTCCACGTCAATATCGGGTGTCAGATTCACAAGTTTCATTTTGTCGATCAATTCACTTACTGATACAGATCCCATACAAACCTCCGTTCTGTTTGGCACAACTTAAAGTATATCATTTGTGAAAGAACTCGTAAACACTTTGAGCGGATGCGGCATTGAAGCCTTCGACCTTGGAGAGATCTTCCGCCGAGGCCTTTTTGATATCCTCAAGAGATTCGAAGCTCTTCATAAGTGCACGCCTCCTCTTCGGTCCGATCCCCGGTATGTCGTCGAGTATCGAATGTACCTGGTCTTTGCTTCGAAGCTTTCTGTGGAACGTTATCGCAAACCTGTGCGCCTCGTCCTGTATCCTCGTTATGAGATGGAATCCTTCCGACGAGCGTGATATCGACAGCTCCTCGTTGTTATAGTACAGTCCTCTCGTTCTGTGGTTATCGTCCTTGACCATTCCGCACACAGGGATGTCAAGTCCGAGCTTTGCGAGGACTTCTTCGCATATGTTGACCTGGCCGCGTCCTCCGTCCATAAGTATGAGATCCGGAAACTTCGAGAACTTCGCGGAACCGTCACCGGTCTCTCGCTCATCGAGTCCGTGCCTGAAACGTCTTGTCAACACTTCTTCCATACTCGCATAATCGTTCGGTCCTTCAACGGACTTGATCCTGAACTTCCTGTATTCGTTCGGTTTGGGTTTACCGTCCTCATATACGACCATCGATCCGACGGATTCGAACCCGCTTATGTTCGATATGTCATATGCTTCCATCCTGTGGATGTCGGTAAGTCCGAGGATATCAGAGATCTCTTCAAGGGCTCCTATCGTCTTCTCGCGTTTCTTCTGAAGCTTTTCAACATCCCTGTCAAGTTTGATGCGCGCGTTCTCGAGAGCCATCTTGACGAGCTTGTCCTTCATGCCCTTCTGCGGAACGATAAGTTCCATCTTCGATCCTTTCTGTGAGCACATCCATTCGGTTATAAGCTCCGGTCCCGACGGAAGGAAAGGAAGCAGTATCTCTTTCGGGATAAACGATGCGCCGCTGTAGAACTGCATCAGGAATGCCGCCAGGATGTCTTCCGGTGTTTCCTCATCCGCGTGCTTCATGTAGTAGTGTTCCCTGCCGACGATCTTGCCGTCTCTTATGAAGAACATCTGGACGATGACCGATTCCTTATCGTTTGCCATCGCGATAACATCCCTGTTCTCTCCGCCGGTATCGGTTATCTTCTGCTTCTCCGATACCTTCCTGACACTCGTGATAAGGTCACGGTATTCCATCGCCTTTTCATACTGCATATCATCCGACGCTTCCTGCATCTTTGCAGTCAGATCGCTTATTACCTGTTTGTGGTCACCCGACAGGAACGCTACGGCCTTTGAGACATTCTCCGCATACTCTTCCTTATCCGCAAGTCCGTCACACGGTGCGTCGCACTGACCCATGTGATAATACAGACACTTTCTCTCGGTACCGTGACTGTCCGAATCGCTGATGATGCTCCTGCAGTTTCTGATCTTATATGCCTTACGCAGAAGGTCAGTAGTTTCCTTTACAGCCTCACCCGAAGTGAAAGGACCGAAATATCTTGCTCCGTCCTTTGTAACCTTTCGGCACGTCACGATCCTCGGATACTCATCCGCGACTGTTACCTTGATGTAAGGATACGTCTTGTCGTCCTTGAGCATCGTGTTGTATTTGGGCTGGTTCTCCTTGATCAGATTGTTCTCAAGGACAAGAGCTTCGAGCTCCGAATCCGTTACGACATACTCAAACCACGCGATGTGCTTGACCATCTGCTGTATCTTGACGGTCTTCTTCGTGCTCTCCCTGAAGTACGACCTGACACGGTTTCGAAGCACCACGGCCTTCCCGACGTATATGATCACATCATCCTTATCATGCATGATGTACACGCCCGGCCTCTTCGGCAGCTTATTCAATTCCTCCTCGATGTTAAAATCACTCATGCATACCATTATATATCATGCAGCGAGGTGCGGCAAAAAAAGAGCCCCCCGATCCTACCTGCGTAAGAAAGGAGGGCTCCCCTTTATAATAATGGATTTATTAAGGGCTTACTCTCAGGCCTTCGTCTTGGGCCTGTTGTTAACGATCTCGAATACGACCGCTGCCAGAAGAACGACACCCTTGATGACCTTCTGCCAGTTCGGGTCGATACTCATGATCGACATACCGAGGTTGATAACACCGATGAGTGCGGCACCGACAACCATTCCGAATACGCTTCCCGATCCGCCGTATGCACTGACACCACCGACGATACAAGCACTGATGGCATCAAGCTCATAGTTCTGACCCATAAATGCATTAGCCGTGGACAGTTTTGCAAGGCTTGCCCAACCTGCGATGACCGACAGGAACTGCATATTAAGGTAAGCGAAGAAGAGAACAAGCTTTGTATCGATACCGGACAGTCTTGTTGCTTCCATATTACCGCCCATTGCGTAGAAATAACGTCCGAGCACGGTCTTGCCTGTGATAAAGTTGTAAACGAGCAGAACAACAGCAACCCAAATAAGTACGGCGGGAAGTCCGAGCGATGTCTGCTTGCCGAGAAGGATCGCTATGATTCCCTTCTTGTTTGACAACGACTTGATGTCGATGATACCGCCTGCATACTTGATCGCAAACAGCATGACGATCAGACAGATGATCACGCAGCGAACGACAAGATCGGCAAGTGACTCAGCCTCATATCCTTTTTTGATCTTTGTTGCTCTTGCCCTTACCTGAAGTATCACAAACAGAACACAGCAAACAATACCGATCGGAATACAAAATTCCCTGGGAACATGGCTGATGAAGAGATTGGTAAAGCCCTTCATGTCATTGACCGAGATAGATGATGTTGATGATGCAGTTGCAACGATCTTTGTTCCTAGTCCTCTGAATGCAAGGAATCCGCCAAGCGTTGCGATCCAGGGCGGGATGTTAAGATAAGCTATGAGCCATCCGAGTACCGCACCGATGATGCATCCGAAAATAACCATTGCGATCATCGCAACGGGAACGGAAATACCCATGTTTATCATCATATATGCTCCGATCGCATCTATGAGACAAACCGTTGCACCGACCGACAGGTCAATGTTACCTTTGATAAGCATACACATGAACATACCTGTTGCAAGAATGAAAACGTATGCGTTCTGTGTAATAAGAGCTTCGAAGTTCATCGCAGAAAGGATCTGTCCTTTTGTTGTGATCGCGAAAAAAATAACAACGAGGAACAGAATGATCTGCATAGTATGTTCTTTAAAAATCTTACCTACTTTTTCCATTTCTATATCCTTTCTGTGTTATTTTTTCTCTTTCTTCGATACGACATCAAATATGACGGCTCCGAGAAGAACCAGTCCTTTGACGACTTTCTGAAGGTTTGCGTCAACACTGCATATCGACATACCCTGGTTGATGACACCCATAAGAAGAGCACCGATTATAACACCGGGAACAGTACCGATACCGCCGTATGCACTTGCTCCACCGATGAAACATGCGCCGATGGCATCCATTTCGTAACCCTGGCCGTATGTGGGCTGGGCCGAAGCTGCTCTTGCTATCGTGAGTGTTCCGGCAAGACCGGAAAGAAGTCCCATGAATGAATATGCAAAGAAGTAAACCTTTCTGGTATTAACACCCGAAAGCTGTGCGGCCTTCTTGTTACCGCCGACGGCATACAGATCACGTCCGATGACCGTCTTCTGTGTAACATAGCCGAAAGAAATAACAACCAGGAGTACCCAGATAAGGGATGTGGGAATACCCTGATATGATGCAAGCTTATAAGTAAGATATAAAACAACGAACGAGATGATCGCCATCTTTACGGCATCGCCGAGAAGAGGAGCTGTCTCATATCCTCTCTTCTTGGTGTTGATCCTTCCGTATATCGTCATGATAAGGAATATCGCAACACCGATGATACCGGCTATCATACATGTCATGTTGATAGATGAGCCCGAGAAGATATCAGGGATATAACAGTCGGCACCACCACCGAATGTCTTAAGGAATCCGTCCTTCTTCGACAGGTTCAGCGCCTGACCGCCGAGCACAACGTTCGACAGTCCCCTGAAAGCGTACATGCCTGCCAGGGTTGCTATGAATGGCGGCACGTTTACAAACGCGATCCAGAAACCCTGCCACATACCTATCGCAAGACCGATAAGCATCATGATCACGAATGCGATAACAAAGTTCATGTTCTTATCAAGAACCACACCGCCGACGGCACCCACAAAACAAACTACGGAACCTACCGCAAGGTCGATGTTACCACCTGTCAGGATACACAGCAGCATACCTGTTGCAAGAACGAACACGTATGCGTTCTGTGATAAAAGGTTGTTTATGTTCTGAGGATAGAGGATCTTTCCGTCTGTCAGAACATAGAACAGTAAAAGAACGAGAACGAGAACGATCGCCATCGCATATTTTTTGAATACTGCAGAATAATTAGTTTTTGCCATCGTTACTCACCCCTTCCCGATCTCATGATGCAAGCCATGATCGACTCCTGACTTGCTTCTTCCTGCTTCAGCTCTCCGACGAACTTTCCTTCGTTCATGACATAGATCCTGTCACTCATACCGATCGTCTCGGGAAGCTCTGAAGAGATCATGACAACTGACTTGCCTGCTTTAACCAGATCGTTGATGATACAGTAGATCTCGTACTTGGCGCCTACATCGATACCACGTGTAGGCTCGTCGAGGATCAGAACATCCGGCTCTGCGAACATCCACTTTGCAAGAAGGACCTTCTGCTGGTTACCACCGGACAGATTACCTACATTCTGCTCAACGGAAGGAGTCTTCGTCTTGAGCTTGTCTTTGTATTCAACAGCAACCTGATACTCTTTATCCTTATCTATGATGCTTCTCTCACTGACAGCGTCAAGATTGGCAAGAGTCGTGTTGATCTTGATAGGGTTGTTGAGTACAAGTCCGTTACCCTTACGGTCCTCGGTAACATATGCAAGCTTTGCCTTGATGGCTTCCTTGGCATTCTTGAGGTTAACCTCTTTGCCGTTAAGGGTCATGATACCTGTGATGCCGGTTCCGTATGTCTTGCCGAATATACTCATTGCAAGCTCTGTACGTCCCGCACCCATCAGTCCGTATATACCGACAACCTCGCCCTTGCGGACGTTGAATGAAACGTTGTCAACGACCTTCTTCTCGGGATAGAGAGGATGATATACACTCCAGTTCTTAACCTCGAGGTTGATGTCGCCTATCTGTACATCATGACGCTTCGGGAAACGGTCCGTGATCTCACGTCCTACCATTCCTTTTATGATTCTATCTTCTGAAATCTCCGTTGTAGCCTTGTCGAGTGTTTCGATCGTTGCACCGTCACGAACGACCGTGATCTTGTCGGCAACATATGAAACCTCGTTAAGCTTATGAGATATGATTATCGATGTTAACCCGTTCTCTTTTTTGAACTTGAGAAGAAGATCAAGAAGTGCTCTTGAATCTTTCTCATTAAGAGAAGATGTGGGCTCGTCAAGGATCAGAAGCTTTGCATGCTTTGCGAGCGCTTTTGCGATCTCGACAAGCTGCTGTTTACCTGTACCGAGTTCCTTGACAAGAGTTCTGGAACTGTCTGAGAGTCCGACCATCTTAAGATATTTGTCAGCCTCACCGTATGTCTCGTTCCAGTCGATAGCAGCAGCCTTTCCTCTCTCGTTTCCGAGGAACATGTTCTCACCTATCGACATATACGGAATGAGCGCCAGCTCCTGATGTATGATAACGATCCCTTTTTCTTCGGAATCCTTTATCTTGTTGAATTTACAAACTTCACCGTTGTAAATGATATCCCCTTCGTATGTTCCGAACGGATAGATGCCGCTCAGTACATTCATCAGGGTGGATTTCCCTGCACCGTTCTCACCGACAAGTGCATGGATCTCGCCTTCCTCTACCTGAAAATTTACGTTATCAAGTGCCTTTACGCCGGGGAAGGTTTTGGTTATATTTTTCATTTCAAGAATAACTTTAGCCAAAATGTATCCCTCCTACAAACCCATTATTATAATTCGATACCTTACCTAATAAACAGGCGGGTTAACCCCGCCTGTCTATTAACCTAGATTACTTGTAAGTTCTGATTACTGAAGATCAGCCTCTGTGTAGTAACCGCTGTCGATGAGGATTTCCTTGTAGTTGTTGATATCAGCGAATACAGGCTCGCAAAGGTATGAAGGAACAACGCCCTTACCATTGTCGTATGTCTTTGTATCGTTAACTTCAACTGTCTCGCCGTTAAGGATCTGACCAACCATCTTAACAACCTGAGCTGCAAGAGTACGTGTATCCTTGAAGATAGACATTGACTGCTTACCATCGATCATGTTCTTAACGTTAGCTACGTCACAGTCCTGACCTGTGATGATGGGATATTTACCCTTGTAGTTAGCTGCAAGTGCGTTCTCAACACCGAGTGCTGTAGAGTCGTTTGAGCAAAGCCATACATCGAGGTCTGTTCCATCTGCATAGAAAGAAGAAAGGATGTTCTCTGCTCTTGACTGAGCGTTCTCTGTTGCCCATGACTGTGTAGCAACGCTGTCGAAATCATACTTGCCGGACTTAACAACGAGCTTACCTTCGTCGATGAAGGGCTTAAGAAGATCCATAGCACCGTTGTAGAAGAACTTAGCATTGTTATCACCGGGATCACCAGTTGTAACTTCCATTGTGAAAGGACCTGCTGCATTGTTGAGGTCAAGTGTGTCGATGATGTACTGTCCCTGCTTTGTACCTACCATGTAGTTATCGAATGTTGCATAGTAAGAAACTGCATCTGTTCCCATGATAAGACGGTCATAAGCGATAACAGGAATGTTAGCTGCCTTAGCTGTCTCAAGAACTGTACCGAGTGACTCACCATCGATAGAAGCGATAACGAGTACGTTGCATCCGCCGTTGATCATGTTCTCGATCTGAGAAACCTGAGTCTGAACGTCGTTTGAAGCGAACTGAAGGTCAACTTCGTAACCAGCTGCCTTAAGCTGCTCTTCCATGTTAGCACCATCCTGGTTCCATCTCTGAAGATCCTTTGTAGGCATTGCTACACCAACCTTCATGCCTGCGCCAACGTCTGATGCGGGAGCTTCCTCAGCTGCGTCAGCTGCGGGTGCTGCATCTTCTGCGGGTGCTGCTTCCTCTGTAGCTGCGGGTGCTGCATCTGCTGCAGGAGCTGCTGCTCCGCCACAACCTACAAGAAGAGAAGCTGTCATTGCTGTTGCAAGTAAAACTGATAATACTTTTCTAGACATTTTTCGTCCTCCCTAGTAATTTTTCCGGGCAACACCATGTCACCCGACAGTTAACACATTATCACTTCATAATCTAGAAAGACTTGTTTATTTCTTCAAAATTTTACGATGTCTGATCAG
>JAFZRD010000125.1 GCA_017620055.1 Lachnospiraceae bacterium | reverse complement strand
TTGCCGTAACATGCGGCACAGTCAAACATTCTGTATCCTGCACGGATAGCTCCGGCTACAGCATTTGAAACCTGTTCGGCCGAAAATCTGTCGGATCCGAATGTGCCCATGCCGATACACGGAACTTTGTCACCGTGATTAAGTGTTATCTGTGGAACTTTTTTGGGATCTACTGCCATTGTTTTTTCCTCCTGAAATATTATTCTCTTCACTGCCGGGCGATTCTATCTTCATTCTTCACTGTCTATCAGAATCTTGCCCTTGACTGTCCCGGGCGTCTTATACATTTCAAACGCCTCGTTTATCTTCGAAAGCGGTATCTTTTTGAATATGAACGAATCATCGAATTTGAGTTCTCCGGTCTTGAAGTAATGAGCCGTAAGCTGCCATTCGTCACCGGGGAACGGAGCCGAGTAACTCATCCATGAACCGGTCAGGATGAACTCTTTGCGGTTCATGTTCTCCCATTCGTCAACCGAAAATGAAAGATCTTTTGTCGGTGTTCCGATGAAGCAAACCTGAGCTTTGTTACCGGCGAGTGAGAAAGCCATCTTCATCGTGATCGTGTTGCCGGCCGTTTCGTATACATAATCAAATCCTTTACCGTCTGTGATGGCTTTTGCTTCATCCATGAAGCCTTCTTTTCCGGAATTGACTCCGTAATCGCATCCAAGTGTCCTTGCCAACTCCAGTCTCTCATCGAGTATGTCAAATACCGTAACCGACTTTGCTCCGAATATCTTTGCCCACTGCGCAGTCATAAGACCGATAGTTCCGCCGCCGAGTATCGCGACATTTTTGCCGCCTTTGTAATCGACTCTTCGAAGTCCGTGAAGTGCCACCGTTGCGGGTTCGAAGAACGCACCCTTTTCAAAGCTCACTTCATCGTCAAATTTGACAGCGTTTTTCTCGGGAACTGCCACATACTCCGCAAAGCTTCCAAACTCTCTCGATCCGATAAAACTGTAATGCTTACATAAGGAATAATTACCTTTCTGGCAGTCGTCACACTTCATACACGGAACGAGCGGTACTCCCGCTACCCTGTCGCCAACCTTCAGCGTAGTGACTCCTTCTCCTACTTCAGCTACGGTTCCGGAAAACTCATGTCCGAGAACATTTGGGAAATAGTGACATGCATCACCGTTCACTCTTGGGATATCGGATCCGCATATTCCCGTGTACTTGACTTTGATCACGACTTTTCCGGGGCCCGCTATCGGCTTGTCGATCTCTTCATAGCGAATGTCTTCTCTTGCATGTACCACTCCGGCTTTCATAATCTTCTCCTCTTTTCTAATATTTTCCGAACGTTTCCTTAAGGTCTTCGTACAGCCTCAGGTACAGTTCCATGCTTCTTTTGTATATTTCATGGTTCTTCATATCAGGCTCCTGACTCCTCGTGATCTTTATCGTGGAGCTTACTGCCTGCTCATAATCTTTGTATATCCCGCATCCGATCCCGGCGAGTATCGCCGCACCGAGAGTCGTTGCCGTATCGGATGCCGGAACCTGTATCTTCCTTCCGGTAACATCTGCCTTGATCTGTGTCCAGAGAACCGAATTGGCTGATCCTCCCATGGCGTTCAATACGCCTATCCCCGCTCCGGTCTCTTCTGCCGTAAGAAGATTGTGCTGAAGCGAAAATGCGACTCCCTCAAGAAGCGCCCTTATCATGTGGCCTCTTGTCTTGTCAAAAGACAGTCCGTAGAAGACCCCTTTTGCATCAGGATCCCATATCGGAGATCTCTCTCCCGACATATAAGGAAGAAATACCACTCCGTCGGATCCCGGTGCGATCCCGGAAGCTTCATTTGTAAGATCGTCGAAACTTAAATCCTGTCCGAACTCCTGCTTAAACCACTTGAGTGCTCCGCCGCCTCCGACCGTTCCGCCCTGAAGAAGCCACTTCCCCGGAACAACATGTGGGCTGAGTATAAGCTTCTTATGTGACAGAGCATGGTCCGTGCAAATGCTCATACCGCCTGCCTGACCGCCCTGCTCCTGTGTCTGTCCCACTTCGTATACGCCCGCTCCGAGAGTTCCGCAAGCTGCATCCAGTCCGCCTGCTACAACGGGTGTTCCGACTGAAAGTCCGGTTGCCGATGCAGCCTCTACGGATATCTCTCCGACGATCTCATCGCTGTTATACAAGGGAGGTACAAGTGATGGGTCAAGACCAAGATCGTCTGCAAGCGAGTTGTCATACTCCAGCTTCGTCATGTCAAAGAAGTGGATCCCGTATCCCTGACTCATATCCTGACTCATGACGCCTGTGAGCTTATAAACTATGTAACTGTTCGACTGAAGGAAAAATACCGTATCGTCAAATACTTCCGGTCTGTTCTCTTTGAACCAGAGCATCTTCGGTGTTGTATAGGAAGGGAGAAAATCATTACCCGCAACCTCGAATATCCGGTCCTCTCCGACTAAACGTTTCGTCCTGTCGCATATTTCTCTTGCGCGCGTATCCATCCATATGGGAGTACGATCAAGAACCTTCCCTTCTTTGTCGACCGGGATAGCTGACCAGCTCTGTCCGTCGACTCCGATACCGGCGATATCTTCCGCTCCGATGTTCGAGGAACCCAGTATTTCCTTTATTCCTGCGCATATCGCGGACCACCATTCATCGGGATCCTGCTCCGCCCAACCCTGTTCGGGGTAATATACTTTATATGGTTTATTTGACTGGGCGAGCACTTGTCCCTGCGGATCGAAAACGGCAACTTTGCATGCCGATGTTCCGATATCTATCCCGAGTAAGAGCTGTTTTCCCATGGTTTCTCCTGTTTTTGAGCGAAACGTTTCGCTCTCTTCTGTAAAAAAAGGGGTCGCATGACCCTGCGCTTATTGTCACTATATCCTTATAGTTTCAGCACGTCAATACCTTTTTTCAAAAAACGAAACGCTTTGTGATACATTAACAAACTTCGCAAATGATTTTCTGTTAATATTTCTACAAAGTTTTGATCGAATTTCCTGTCTGGAGTTTCGTTCCAAGTGCTATCTCAATCGGATCTTCATCAACCGAACCGCTTATCCTGCCGAGAAGAAGTTCCACGGCACGTTCTCCCATCGCTTTCATGGGCTGTTCAACCATATATATCTGGGGCTGAAGAAGATGGAAGAAGAGCTGGTCATCAAACCCGAGCAGCGAAATGTCATCGGGACACTTCAGCCCCGATTCGTTCAAACCGAGCATCGCTCCGAGCGTTATCTCGTAATTACTCATAAACACTGCCGTCGGTCTGTCCTTGAGTGTCAACAGCTTCTTCATGCCGTTGTATCCGGTTGCGATAGAATGAGTTCCTCTTACCTGATATTCCACAGGAACATCAAGGCCGGCATCTCTCATCGCTTCCATAAAACCGTTAAATCGCTCCCGTCCTGTATACTCCCTTTCCGATGCGATAACGGCGATCTTCTTATGATTCCTGCTGATCAGTTCCTTCATCGCCCTGTTTGTTGACTTCCTGTTGTCGATACGCACGCAGTCATACTGTATATCCGAAAGAGAGCGGTCAAGAAGGACTATCGGGATCCCGGCGTTCTTGGCGGGAGCAAGGAATTCTCCTTTTGATGCCACGGGAAGAACTATAATACCGTCAACCTTCTTGCTGATAAGGTATCTGACATTCTTTGCTTCCGTTTCTTCATCATCGCATGAATCGACGATGAGCATTCCGTATCCCTTCTGGCGAAGGGCCATACCGACATGATGGAGGATCATTCCCGTAAAAGGGCTCGATATACTGAAGACAAGTATTCCTACTGTACGTGTCTTGTTCGTTACGAGTCCTCTTGCGATCTCGTTCACTTCATAATGTAGTTCCTTGATGGCGGCTTCTATCTTGACCTTATTCTCGGGCAGCACATTACCGCCGTTAAGGTATTTGGATATCGTTGCCAGGGACAGTCCCGTTTTCTCTTTTATATCAACGATCGTTGCGGGCATGTTGCAAATTCATCCTCCGAATGATAAGTGCGATCGCTAAAGCGAAACGTTTCGTTAATTGTATCATCTATATTCCTTTCGTTCAATAGAAAAACGGCAAAGAATAATATCTTTGCCGTTTCCGAAATATCAAGCAGTTTGCTGCCGTCTTATCTGATCGTCTTATACAATGGTCCGTATGCCTTACAAGCCCTGTAATCCTGACCTTCCTTGTCGCTTCCGAAAGCATTCCATGCCGCCGGACGGTAAATATCATCAACAGGAACGTTATGCATACATACCGGAATCCTGAGCATGGATGCCATTGTTATAAGATCCGCTCCTATATGTCCGTAACTTATCGCTCCGTGATTGGCCCCCCAGTTGTTCATGACATCATATGCCGTCTTAAACGGTGACCCGTTCACACCGTCTGTTCTCGGTGCGAACCATGTACACGGCCACGTATAATCCGTACGTTTCCACAGAACATCCGATACCTCGTCCGGAAGATTGACCGTCCATCCCTCAACAATCTGAAGGACCGGACCGAGATTCTTGATAAGATTGAGTCTTATCATAGTCGCAGGCATCTCAGCTCTTGTAAGGAACCTTGCCGAATAACCGGCTCCTCTAAAATAACCGTTATCGGCCGGACACCATTCGGTCGATGCCATCATTGTCTCTATATCTTTGT
>JAFZRD010000124.1 GCA_017620055.1 Lachnospiraceae bacterium | reverse complement strand
GATCTCCCTGATAAACGTGTCTTCACCGAGCAGCCAGCGGACATTTTCCATAAGTCCTCCCGGAGTGGGGTAGAAACTTCCGAGACCGTATTCGATCTCATCCGTTACGGGCTCGGCATCAAGACCGTGGCTCTCCACGTACTTCATCAGATGAGAGAAGGTGACGTTATAGGATACGAGTCCGTGATTTTTCGGATCGTCGATCTCCAGCTTCTTGGCGATACAAGGGCTGATAAAGGCAAAACGACCGGTAACGCCCATCTTGCTCCTGGCATAGATCGCCGCGCACATTAACGGACTTTGGACCGGAAACAGTTTCGGGATCAGTTCGGGATGATACTTCTCGATATAATTGACAACGGCCGGACAGGGCTGTGAGATCCCTCCGTGAAAATCATACCGCTGAATATAGTTGATATATCCCCAGGTTGTAATATCGGCACCGAATGATACGTTGATCATACGGTTCACGCCCAGGTTCTTAAGGATGCCGAGTACACGGCCGTATTCGTCGGGATAATTTGCTTTGAAAGCGGGAGCGATCAGGATCGAGATGTCCTCGCCGCGGGAAAGGTCATCAAAGAATGTCTGCGTGTCATCGGAATATTCCCGAGCATCATGCTCACAGGCGTCAAAGCACGCGCCGCAGGCGATACAGCGGGAGGGATCGACCATGATCCTCGATCTGCCGTTCTCGTCCGCCTCGGTAGACACACAGGCGCCCACACAACTGCACGTTGCGATGCACTTGTTACAGCCTACACAGTTATCGTTTGTAAACACGAGACCGTTCATAACATTCCCCGATAATTCCATAAATACCGCCTTTCTGAATATATCACAATGGCGGTATGTTATCAATTTATTGTGTTTTCTTAATAAGGTGATTATAATTATCTGAAATAAACGTTGCGGGCAAAGGTCTGTGGCAGGAGGAGAATATCATGAAAATAGGAATACTCGGATACGGTAATCTCGGAAGAGGAGTTGAGTGTGCCGTAAGGCAGAATGATGATGTGGAGCTTGCGTGCGTGTTCACGAGAAGAGACCCTGCCGATGTTAAGATCAAAACGCAGGGAGTCCCGGTGTATAAGGTGGATGAGATCGAAGCACATAAGGATGAGATAGATGTTCTGATCATATGCGGCGGAAGCGCGACGGACCTTCCGAAGCAGACACCCGAATATGCAAAATATTTCAATGTCATAGACAGTTTCGATACACATGCTAAGATACCCGAGCATTTTGCGAATGTCGACAAGGCAGCGAAGGAGAGCGGTCATACGGCGCTCATATCGGCAGGATGGGATCCGGGTATGTTCTCGCTGAACAGACTGTATGCGAACTGCATACTTCCCGAAGGTAATGACTACACGTTCTGGGATAAGGGCGTCAGCCAGGGACATTCCGATGCTATCAGAAGGATACCCGGGGTGAAGAATGCGAAGCAGTATACGATACCCGTTCCCGAAGCTCTCGAGGCCGTAAGGCGCGGAGACAATCCCGAGCTTTCCACAAGACAGAAGCATACAAGAGAGTGCTTTGTCGTTGCGGAGGATGGTGCGGATAAGGCTGCGATCGAAAACGCGATCAAGACGATGCCGAACTATTTTGCCGATTACGATACAACGGTTCACTTCATCAGTGAGGAAGAACTCGCGCGTGATCATTCGGGAATAGCGCACGGAGGATTCGTGTTCAGGACCGGTGTCACAGGCCTTGACAAAGAGAATAAGCACGTCATCGAATACAGCCTGAAACTTGACTCCAATCCGGAGTTCACGGCAAGCGTCATCGTTGCCTATGCAAGGGCGATATCAAGACTTCACAAAGAAGGAAACTACGGCTGCAAGACAGTGTTTGACATCGCGCCGGCATACTTAAGCCCGCTTGACGGAGCCGAGCTTCGTGCACATCTCTTATAAAAAAGGGATCGAAAGGGAAAGGCCATAAATGGAGATAGTAGTTCTTGTACTCGGTATAGTCGGATTCGTGATGTCGTGGGTCATAGTCGGGGCGGCACCTGCCGTTCTTGCGATACTCCTCGGGCTGGGGCGCCTTGCGGTGAGGAAGAAGCCGCTTCGTAAACTCGGAAGATTCGAGATCATACTCGGCATCATTTTCGCCGTTCTTGCGATAGGCGTGAGCGTGTATGTTTACGTGTACGGAGTCATGGATGTGGACTTCGTCAAACTCGTCCGTGAATGGATAAACGAAAAACTTGAGTTTCTTGATTTTCTCGGTATATAAGACTATAATAGTCACATAAGTGCGTTGGCACAATTTTTCTTTCAAGGAGAGGGTTAATTATGGCTAATAAGAGATCCAAAGAAAAGAAGGGCGCAAACAAGGGCGGAAGCAAGCTCAACATGCGTGTCACGCTCATTCTGTTTGCACTGATACCGCTTCTGGCATCATCTATCATCATCAGTGCGATGACGATCAAGGAGAGCAGTTCGCAGATCACGGACTACACTCACAACTCACTTGTACAGGTCATAACCGACGTCGGAACGTCATTCGATGCCCTGTGCGCCAGCAACAAGGCCGCACTCAAGGCATACACCTCGGCACCCATCATCAAGGAGGCACTGAGGTCTTCGGATAATCCGATGATATCCCAGAGGGCGCAGGCATATACGCTTGACTATTTCAGCAAACTTGATAACTGGGAAGGCATATACCTTGCAGACTGGAATTCGCAGGTTCTGACACATCCCAATGAGGGCGCGATAGGAATGATCCTCAGAGAAGGTGACAGCCTGACCGGTCTTCAGAATAACATCCTCAATGCTCCCGACGGAGTGTTCAACACGGGTATCATAACGAGCCCGGCATCGGGACAGCTCATCATGTCGATGTACACACCGATATTTGATGATGACGGAAAAACGCCCCTTGGATTTGCAGGTTGCGGATTCTACATCAAGACGATCGCGGATGCGATAACCGATGTATCGGATCTGAAACTTTCCAGCGCATATATCTATATCGTAGACAGCGCCGGAACGATGCTCTACCATCCGGACGAGTCCAAGATCGGTAACCCGGTCGAGAACGCGGCGGTTAAGAGCCTTCTTGCAAAGCTTGATGCCGGTGAGCATCCCGCTCCGGATGTGATCACGTATGAGTATAAGGGAGCCAATAAGTATGCGGCTTATTACATAGGAGAAGGCGAGAAGTATATCGCGGTACTGACTGCCGATGAAAGTGACGTCCTTTCGGGCGTATCTTCCATCAAGAGAAATACCATCATCGTATGTATCATCGCCGTGATCCTGTTCTCCGGTCTGGCACTTGTGATCGAGAGACTGATATCTGTTCCTCTCAT
>JAFZRD010000123.1 GCA_017620055.1 Lachnospiraceae bacterium | reverse complement strand
TCGAAGATCATCCCGATGCCGTATAACATAGTCTGCACATCCGACGGACTTGTCGGGAAGGAGAAACTGATGCGTCATCTCGGATGCATTCCGACGCAGAAGTTCGTGACGGATGTCTCGCTCATATCCGACCTGAAATACGCCGTAGGAAAGAACAAAACGAGCGTCCTGATGTATCCCGAGGCGAGCTATTCTTTTGACGGAACGGCTACCCGCCTTCCGAGAAAGCTCGGTGTTTTGTTCAAGGCATTAAAGGTGCCCGTCGTGATGATCACGACATACGGTTCGTTTGCGAGAGACCCGCTTTACAATAATCTTCAGAAGAGAAAAGTAAAAGTATCGGCGAAGATGGAGTGCCTTCTTACGCCGGAGGAGATAAAGAGTACGTCCGTTGCCGACATCGACAGGATACTGGATGAGGCATTTTCGTTTGATTATTTCAAGTGGCAGGCGGAAAACGGAGTACGTATAGCGGAGGATTTTCGCGCAGACGGTCTCAACAGGATACTGTACAAATGCCCGCACTGTCTGTCTGAAGGAAATACCGAGGGAAAAGGCACATCGTTTGTGTGCCGTGACTGCGGGACGGAGTATCGGATGGATGAGTACGGAAGGCTTTCGAATGTATCCGGCGAGACGAAGTTTTCGCATATCCCCGACTGGTATGAATGGGAGAGACAGTGCGTTAGAGAGGAGATCCAAAGCGGAACATACCGCCTCGATACGGAAGTCCGGATCGGCATGATCGTTGATTTCAAGGCACTTTACATGGTTGGATCCGGCAGGCTGATACACGATGCAAACGGGTTCAGGCTCACCGGTTGTGACGGAAAGCTCAGCTATGAACAGGGTCCGAAGAAATGTTACAGCTGCTACAGCGATTATTACTGGTATGAGATCGGGGATGTCATCTGTATAGGAGATACCGACAGGCTGTATTACTGTTTCCCGGAGAAAAAGGATGTTGTAGCCAAGGCGCGGATCGCGACGGAAGAGATGTGGCAGGGCGCACAAAGGACTTGAAAATCCTGTCATATAGTGCTATAATTATGACACTTAAGAAACAGTCTTACGGAAGGAAGAAGTTATGCAGGTAGGCGCTGTTAGTATGGCAATGCCGATGCCGTACATCTACAATACGAATACGGTTAACAGGGCTTCGATGAACAAGATCAAGCCGATAGAGGATGATCTTCTGGAAGCCAAGACGGACTTCTCCGATCTTGCCAAGGAAGAGAATGTGAATCCTCTGGCAGCGGGCGAGACGAAGGATTTCGCAACTGTGCTTGATATGCAGATGCAGACAGGATTCCAGAATGCCGCAAGGCTCGGATTGTTTTGATAGGAACAGTAAGGTATGAGGCGAGACGGAGGTCTCGCCTTTTTAATGCTGTAAGGAGTGTCAAAAGGGACGGTTCTTTTTGACACATTTGGGAAAATGTTAGATGTATTATCTGTAGACAACATGAGAAAGAGCGACGCTGCGACGATAGCAGCGGGCACGCCGGGGCGCGAGCTGATGATGAGGGCCGCTCGCGGTGTTTATGAATGCGTGAAGGAGCAAAACGGGGGCCGGTGGAATGCTCCCGTCGCGATCGTCTGCGGAAGCGGTAACAACGCGGGTGACGGTTATGCTCTTGCACTCCTTCTTCATGAAGCCGGCATCGACTGCACGGTGTTCTGCGTTTACGACAGATTCTCGGAAGACGGGAAGTACTATTATGATAAGTGCGTTGAGGCAGGTGTGAAGATTGGGGGAATGGGAATCGGGGACGGTTCTGAATTCTCATTTTCCCCGGTATCGCAATCTCCGTTTGATTCGAATCAGAAAATGAGAATTCAGAACCGTCCCCGATTCCCATTCCCCTTCAACACAATAGTTGATTGCCTGCTCGGGACCGGGTTCAAGGGAGAGGTAAGGCCGGAGCTTAAAGGCGTTATAGAGGCGATAAATACGAGCGGGGCCTATGTGGTGAGTGTTGATATAAACAGTGGGCTGAACGGCGATACGGGGATGGCCGAAACATGTGTCAGGTCGGATTTGACCGTATCGGTCGGTGGGTTCAAACCGGGACATTTCCTCAATATGGCAAAGGATGTCATGAAAGATAAGGTTAACGTGGATATCGGGATCAGGCCGGTTGATGAGCCGTATAAACTGATAGAGTCAGAAGATGTGGCTGCGGTTCTGGGGACGCGTTCCAACTACTCCAACAAAGGCACGTACGGATATACCGCACTGATCGGCGGGAGCACGAGATACAGCGGTGCGATAAGACTCGCATATCTTGCAAACGCCGCGATGCGAAGCGGAGCCGGGGTGGTCAAAGTGGCGCTGCCTTCTTCGCTGGTACATGATGTGGCGCCGCACATACTGGAGTCAACGCTGTTTCCGCTGAGTTATACTAGAGTTATGTCAACCAAAGGCGAAGCCGGATTGAATAGAGAAGATGCCGTTGTCGATTACGTACCCAATGAGATCGACGAACTCATCTCAAACGTCAGGACGGTCGCATTCGGAATGGGGATCGGAACCGGTGAGGGTGCCGCGAAGATACTCACACACCTTCTGACGAAATTTTCGGGAACTCTCATCATAGATGCCGACGGACTCACGCTCCTGTCGAGAACAGACAGAGATGTTATAAGAAACAGCAGCGCGAAGATCGTTCTGACACCGCATATCAAGGAGTTCTCGCGTCTTACCGGAAAAGAGATCCCGCAGATACTCGAAGACCCGATAGGAGCCGCGTGTGAATACGCCAAAGATGTCAATGCAGTTGTTCTGCTTAAGGGTCCGTCAACGATAGTCACCAACGGAGAAATGGTTTACATAACTAACAGAGGTTGCGCCGGAATGGCGACCGCCGGATC
>JAFZRD010000122.1 GCA_017620055.1 Lachnospiraceae bacterium | reverse complement strand
TTGAGAACATCTTCCGAAGAGAGGATCGATATCGTTATCACTCCTCCGTTTGTGACCGCCGAAATAAATATGGGCGCATCATAAGGATTGATGAACTTGTAATCGAGGCTCGATCCCGATATGGTCGCATCAAGTCCCGATGCGATATAACTCGATCTGTGGCTGTGATTATGGCGCTCGATAGGAACTATGCCTGCACGCAGAACGGCAAGATTGAGAGTCGAGCTGACCTGGCATATCCCGCCTCCTACTCCTTTGACATATGTATCTCCGGAGATGACGTTTCCGAGTCCGTAACCGTTTGAAGTAAGCCTAGGCCCGAAAGCGGTAGTGCACGAAAACAGCTGTCCCGGCATTATGACCATTCCGTTGATCTTGCTTGCGGCATTTCTCACATTCTGAGCTCTGTCTTCATTGGCGCGAAACTTTGTTGATGCCTCGGACAGTTTATATCCTGCTGCTGTAAGCGGTGTTGCGGCCGCTGCCGTCTGATCAGCTGCCGGAGCCTGCGTAACCGCTGCGGCGGTTGATGCAGCCAGAGCATCCTTTGTATATTTGGCTAGATCTATGTTTATCCCGGTCTGGCCGGCCATAATGGCACTCTTGACAGCCGCCGTTACCGCAGCCTTATCGATCTTCACATCACCGTTAGTGACAAACGTCAGGCTGTCGATGAGTCCGCCTATATCCTTTAATCCGTCGGTGTCAACACCGGCCTTGATACTCTCGACTTCGGTACCGTATATCTGCTTTGTATACGTCTTGTCCTGATACGTCATTACGACGCTCGTTACCGAATCGGCAAAAACGCTTTCGGGAACGAGGATGACGATCGCAAGAAGTACCGATATGACCGATGTCATCTTCCTGATAATCTTTTTCATAATATCTCTCCTTAAACCACAGAACATACGGAGTTAGTGTATCACAGATGAGGCTTTTGAGCAAGGAAGTAAATTCTTTGCCACATGCCGTTTTTTGGTGTAGAATAAAGGAGATTTGAAATATAAGGGGGCTTGGTATGTCAGACAGATTATTCATCATAATTCCGGCTTACAACGAACAGGAAAACATACGGCAGGTAGTTTCCGACTGGTACCCTGTGGTGGAGAAATACGGTACGGATTCACGTCTTGTCGTTATCGATGACGGAAGCCGTGACAGCACATACAGCATTCTTCAGGATATGAGCAAGACCATGCCGCGCCTGACCGCTCTTACAAAAGCCAATGCTGGTCACGGTGCGACGCTTCTGTTCGGATATAAATATGCGCTTGAAAACGGTGCCGACTATGTGTTCCAGACCGATTCCGACGGACAGACGCTTCCTTCCGAATTCGAACCTTTCTGGATCGCAAGGAGCAAATATGATGTTTCGATAGGATACAGGAACAAGAGAAGAGACGGTCTTTCCAGAGTGTTTGTGACCAAGATCCTGAGGCTCGTCGTCTACCTTTGCTTCAGGGTATACGTGCTTGATGCCAACACCCCATACAGACTGATGAGCGCTGCAACCCTTAAGGAGAATCTCAAATACATACCCGATGATTTTTTCCTTACGAACGTGGCTCTTGCCGCAATATACAAGAAACGTCGTCAGAAGGTCCACTTCATACCGATCTCATTCAGGCCCCGCCAGGGAGGAAGGAATTCCATCAACCTGATCAAGATCATCAAAGTGGGATTATCTTCGATAAGAAGTTTTATCGTCATCAACGACAAAGTAGAGAAGTGAGAAAAGGGGACGGTTCCGAATTCTCATTTTCCGAAACAGCTGAACAGCTGGATTCTTGGAAAAATGAGAATTCGGAACCGTCCCCTTTTCTCACTTCTCACATCAGGTTCTCGGGATTCAGGCACTCAAGCTCCGGAATGACGAATATCCCGTTCTTCCGGATAAGAACATCATCAAACCATATTTCACCGCCGCCGTACTCTTCGGTCTGTATCAGTACCAGATCCCAGTGTACGGCTGATTTATTGCCGTTCGGAGCGTCGTCATAGCTCATTCCCGGGGTGAAGTGGATGCTTCCGCATATCTTCTCGTCAAACAGGATCTCCTTCATGGGCTTTTTGATATACGGGTTGACGCCTATCGCGAATTCACCGACGTATCTGGATCCCTCATCGGTATCGAATACTCTGTTCGCACGCTCGCTGTCATTGGCCGTGGCCTTTATTATCTTCCCGTCCCTGAATGTCAGGGAGACATTTTCATAAGTGAACCCTTCGTACCTTGACGGCGTATTGTAAGTGATGACTCCGTTTACGGAATCCCTTACCGGAGCCGTGTACACCTCTCCGTCGGGGATGTTCATATGTCCGTCGCAGGCAATGGCCGGTATTCCCTTTATCGAAAAGCTTATATCCGTATCCCTGCCCGTGATCCTGACTCTGTCAGTCCTCTCCATCAGCTCGACGAGGCTCTTCATCGCCCTTCCCATCTTCGCATAGTCAAGGTTGCATACGTCATAATAGAAATCCTCGAACGCTTCATAGCTGGAATCCATGAGCTGCGCCATCCCGAACGTCGGAAAACGAAGAACGACCCATCTCGTCTTCGGAACCCTTATCCCGTGGTGTACAGGTGACGAATACAGGCGGTTGTATTGCGTGATCTTCTCCGGAGGCACGTCGGAAAGCTCCGACGCATTGTCGGCACCCCTTACTCCGATAAAGCAGTCCATCTCCTTCATCTGAAGACTGTCTGTCTCGCACATAAGCTTAAGCTGCTCTTCGCTGCAGCCGAGCAGGATCTCCCTGTGAACACGCTGATCCTCGCAGTGCACGAAAGGGATCGCTCCCGCTGCATATACTTCCTTAACAAGCGCTCTTGCAAGATCGGTCGTACTCTCTCCGATATAGTTGATCCAGACCTTGTCCCCGGGCCCCGCCTCAACGGAATAATTGACAAGATTATGCGCAAGTTTCTTTAATCTTTCGTCCATTACGGTTTCCTTTCGTTAATTCGGTATGTATGTTATGAATCTGTTTCCGGCTCTTTCAAACATGCTTCTTGAGTCGTTCATTCCGTACTTGTATACTCTTTCTTCTTTCGGGTCGTACAGGATCGTGTTCTTCGCATCGTATCCCATGATGATGACCGCATTTCCCTCGCCTGTCATCGCCATTACCGGGACTCCCGAAGACGGATAATACAGTACATCCGCCAGTGAACATCCCGACAGATCGAGCACGTCGGCATCCAGGTTATCCGACAGAACTTTGACAAGTGATTTTGTCCGGATCTCTTCTTCCGAACTCTTATATACCCCGCCGGATTTAAGCATTGTGTCTATACTCTTGACATAGCTCGATCCTGAGTCGGCCTCCGGTGCATCTTCCCCGGTATCCTCACTATTTTCCGTCTCCTCACTCGACGAAACGCTTCCGGCTGCGTTACCGACTTCAAGTTCGGTCAGCTTGACACTCGCCTTGCGGTTGCCGCTCTCCCATATATACGTCATGTGTCTGTTCGTGACCACGCCGAACTGATCGCTGGCTTCGCCCACTGCCTCCGATGCCGAAGTGTATATACCTTCGAGCTGTCCTTTGGCATATACGTAATAACGTTTGAGAAGATCGGTTCCGGACAGTGCCACATCCCTGCCCCCTTCAAACACGACCTCCTTCGGATTGGTGATCTTGATCGAGGTGGTGTCCTGGTCACCGGCCTTATACAGAACAGTCTGGTATGTTGTCTCCGTGCTCTCGGTAACAACTGCCGACAGCTTGTTCTTAAGAGTTGTCTGCGTTTTGTTGTTGACGATCTGGTCGTCATCAACAGGTGCGAACATACCCGATTCCGGGTCTTTGGCTGCTCTCGACAGAATGATCATATTGTCTTTCTTCTCTATACCGAGAACAAATATCCCCTGCTGACGATAGTCCTTGAGTATGTTGCCGTTCTGATCCTGGATCTTGATACAGTACATCGGGATCACCGTCTTGCCCGTATAATCCGTCGTGATATCGTTGACTTTTGCACAGCCGTATATCACGTCATTGTCCATGAAACCGAGCGGCAGAACGATCTCTCCGGGAGCGGATGATATGACCGAAGGCTTCATGGCATCGAGCTTGAACAATTGGATCTGTGTTCTCTCTATGACCGAATCTCCGGTCTGCCATGCTATGATGCTCTCGTCGTCAGACGAATAGAAACCGGTCTCGCTGATACTGCTCTGCATCGCTTCGAATTCCCTCGTGGCGATATTGATCGTATATACGCTGCCGTCAAGGAAAATGTACATCCTGTTCCTGTTACTGATGTATGACAGCTTGTCTATCTCTTTTGCCAGAATGTCATATGACTTGGTATAAGGGATGAACAGTTCCTCCTCTATCGTGTTCATGGCGCAGTCGTAATAGTACAGCGATACGCCCATCCTTCCTTCATTGATACCTCGATTCATATAGCCGTATACTATGAACCATATGTTTCCGACGCCGTCGATCATCATCGGTTTGATCGAGTGTGCATTGTATCTCGTTCTTGCATCATCATTGTCCCTGTTCGAGAACGCGAACAGCTTCGCCATCGTTTTTGACGAAATGTTATACGAATACAAAGCATTCTGCTGAACAAACGCATATATCGACGCATTGTCATTCTCAATGGCAACTGGTTTTGTATTGATGATACCGTGAAGGATCTTGCCGTTCACGACGACATTCTTTTCTTCATCAAACACCTGATCCGTGATCCTCTCGTATTCCATCAGGTACATCCTCTTGCCGCGCTGAAGCCTGAAGAATTCGGAGACATTATGGATCTCTGACATTATCTCTACCTGATATGTCAGCCTGATCGAAGCGGTTGTCTCATCGATCTCGAATATCTCCATGTCCTTGGGCGTGACAAGCCTGGGGTTCAGATCACCCCATGTCAGCTGATTGAAATTCGAATGGATGTTGACATATGAATAACTGCTGTTGTCACCGTCGGCATTCGATTCCATATATTTCTTGATCTCATCGGCGTCCTTTTTGTTCATGGTCTTATCGGAAAAATCACGTACGAACGTCATTTTCTCCGACAGGTAGAGTTCGGCACGGTTTATTACCCTGGCATAATACCTGATCACGGTCCCGCCCGAAGTCGTCAGCTTGATGATTAGCATATATTCCGTATCGTCATCGATAAGGTCTTTCAGTGTCGCGGTCGCATAGATCGATCTGTCGTCACGGGTATAGTCTGATATCTCCGTCTCCTCTATGAGTCTTGACATATCAACGGGTCTGACTTCATAAGAGACCTTCGCTATTACGGCATCATAAAGATCCGCCCTGAAAGAGACGGATCTGTTCGCCATAAGAGGAGTTATTGCCCCACGCAAATAATTCCCCTCCATTTCGGTCACGTAACCATGGAGAGGATTTATGTATTCGTCATTGACGTTCATATATACGACCGGAAGTGTTGCCCCTCCCATCTCGGCTGTCATATCGGTATTTCCCCTGTTAAGGAGGATATTCGATACGAACAGCGAGATCAGGAACAATACAAAGGTAACACTCAGTTTGATCGCTCTTCTTTTGAGTTTGCTACGATCCATAGAGATCTATGATCATTTTCCTGCTGCTTCTATCCTGGCAGCACTTCGTTTCAGCGCGAGTATGGCGCGGGCTATATCGGTCCCGCTCTCTTTCTCCGAGAGCCTCCTCTCGGCACGTACCCTGGCATCCTCGGCCCTTCCGACATCTATCTCATCGGGCCACTCGCAGACCTCAGCAAGGATCGTCATCGAATCCTGAAGGATCTCAAAAAATCCCCCGTGGATGGCGCATACTTTCGGATCCTGATCCGGAACGTGCAGATAGCATACTCCCGGTGCCAGTACACTTGTTAACGGGATATGGTTCGGAAGGACACCGATCTGACCTTCCGTTGTATTTATCTCAACCATGGTCACTTCGCCTTCAAAGAACACTCTGTCGGGGCTGGTGATCTTGAGATGAAACGTATCAGCCATACTTACTCCTTATTTGCGACTGCTCTCGTATTTCTCGATGACATCTTCTATAGCGCCCGCGCTGAGGAAGAAGCTCTCGGGAATGTCATCATGCTTACCGGAGAGGATCTCATCGAATCCCCTGATCGTATCGGAAACCGATACATATCTTCCGGGAAGTCCGGTGAACTGTCCGGCAACGAAGAACGGCTGTGACAGGAAACGCTGGACTTTTCTCGCACGGGATACGGTAACCTTGTCATCTTCCGAAAGCTCGTCCATACCGAGGATGGCGATGATATCCTGAAGTTCCTTGTATCTCTGGAGAATCTCCTGTACACCTCTAGCAACCCTGTAATGGTCCTCACCGACGATCCTGGGATCGAGGATACGGGATGTTGATTCAAGAGGATCAACTGCAGGATATATACCGAGCTCAACGATCGAACGGGAAAGAACGGTCGTTGCATCAAGGTGTGCGAACGTCGTTGCGGGTGCCGGGTCGGTAAGGTCATCGGCGGGAACGTAAACGGCCTGTACCGATGTGATCGATCCGTTCTTCGTCGATGTGATACGCTCCTGAAGAGCACCCATCTCCGTCTGCAGCGTAGGCTGGTATCCTACCGCGGAAGGCATACGTCCGAGAAGTGCTGACACTTCGGAACCTGCCTGTGTGAATCTGAATATGTTATCTATGAACAGCAGTACGTCCTTACCGCCTTCATCACGGAAATACTCGGCCATAGTCAGTCCCGCAAGTCCGACTCTCATTCTTGCTCCGGGTGGCTCGTTCATCTGACCGAATACCATCGTCGTCTTATCGATAACTCCCGAGTCGGTCATCTCGTGGTACAGATCGTTACCTTCACGTGTACGCTCACCGACACCGGTAAATACCGAATATCCGCCGTGCTCTGTAGCTATGTTTCTGATCAGTTCCTGGATGAGGACTGTCTTACCGACACCCGCTCCTCCGAAGAGTCCGATCTTTCCGCCTTTCTGATAGGGACACAGAAGATCAACGACCTTGATACCTGTCTCCAGCATCTCTGCCGACGTCGACTGTTCTTCGAATGCCGGAGCCTTGCGGTGTATGGGGAATCTCTTTTCCACTTCCGGAGCCGGCTTGTTGTCTATGGGCTCTCCGAGTACGTTGAATATTCTTCCGAGAGTATTCTCACCGACCGGGACCGATATCGGAGCTCCTGTAGCTTCGGCTTTCATGCCTCTGACAAGTCCGTCCGTCGGACCCATCGCGATACATCTTACCGTATCATCGCCAAGATGCTGGGCTACTTCGACTACGAGCGTGGTGTTATCGCTGCGCTCTACCCGTATGGCTTCATTGATCTCGGGCAAGCTTCCTTCCGGAAACTTAACGTCAAGTACCGCACCTATGATCTGGGTGATCTTACCTGTGTTATTGTCTGCCACTGTTCTTCTCCTTTTTCTAATCTTCCTCTAAAATTTTCTTCGCGGGTCGTCTGAGGACGCTCGCCAATATAAATCACCTTCGGTGATAAGGCTCGCGGTGCAGTAAGGAATCCTCCCACTTCGTGGGTCCCTCCTTACAGCCTAGCCGAGCGCTTCAGCACCACCGATTATCTCGGTGAGCTCCTGCGTGATCGCGCCCTGTCTTGCACGGTTATACTGAAGTTCGAGTGAAGATATCATCTTCTCCGCGTTATCCGTGGCTGAATCCATCGCCTGCATTCTCGCACCGTTCTCACTTGCAACGGCCTCTATCAGAGCCCCGTATATGAGACTGGTGACATATTTCGGAATGATCGCGGACAATGCTTCATCTTCATCCGGTTCGTATGTCATGAGAGCACGCTTTGCCGTCTCTTCCTCGACATTCGGCCTGATCGATTCCTCGCCTTCCCTGCCCGAAACGGATTCGGTAGGAGTGCTCTCCTCACCGAGAGGCAGGAGCTTCTGCAGCTTCGGAACATGAACGACCGTATTCTTGAAGATCGTATAAGCGATATATATCTCACCTATCTCCCCGTTTGAATACTTCTCAAGGAGATCGTCAGCAAGATCCATCGCATCGGCATATATGGGTTCCTCGATCATCCCCGCATTCTCGTAAACGACCTCGAATCCCTTTCTTCTGACACCGTCACGTCCCTTTTTGCCTATCGCGTATATCTTGGTCTTATCCACATCCCATCCGCTCTGTGTAACGAGCTTGGTGATGTTGCTGTTGTATCCGCCGGCAAGACCTCTGTTGGAAGTGATCAGAATGACCGCTTTCTTATCGGATCCGTTCGGGTTCATGAACCTGTGATCCATATAACCGGATCTGTTCGTTATGGAAACGATCGTGTCATACATGAGCATCGTATAGTTCTTGCTCTGCTCCGCACGCGCCTTGGCTCTTTGAAGCTTTACCGTTGATACGAGCTTCATGGCCTTGGTTATCTGCTGGGTGGACTGTATGCTTGTCTTACGTCTTTTGATGTCACGCATCGACGCCATGATCTACATCCTCCGTTATCACTTGTTATCGCCAAGGAATCCTTCCTTGAAATCGGCGATAGCTTTTTTGAGCTTCTCTTCCATCTCGTCCGACAGTTCCTTAGTGGTAGCTATCGACTCGGGGATCTCGGGATAGCTCGTCCTGATGTATTCGAAGAATGATTCTTCGAACTCACCGATCCTGTCTACGGGAACATCAAGGAGCAGTTTCCTCGTGACCACATAGATGATGAGAACCTGGAATTCAACAGGCATAGGCTTGTACTGACCCTGTTTGAGAACCTCTTTGATCCTCTCACCCTGGGCAAGCTTCTCTCTCGTATCGGCATCAAGTTCCGATCCGAACTGAGCGAATGCCGCAAGTTCTCTGTACTGTGCAAGTTCCGTACGAATGGGAGCCGCGATCTTCTTCATGGCCTTGATCTGTGCGGCGCCGCCGACACGGGATACCGAGAGGCCCGCATTAACAGCCGGTCTGAATCCCGAATTGAACATTTCCGTCTCAAGATATATCTGTCCGTCCGTGATGGAAATGACGTTTGTAGGAATATAAGCGGAAACATCGCCTGCCTGTGTCTCGATGACCGGAAGCGCGGTCAGTGATCCTCCGCCGTATTCTTCACTCATTCTCGCGGCACGCTCGAGAAGTCTTGAATGAAGATAGAATACATCTCCGGGATATGCCTCACGTCCGGGCGGACGGCGAAGCAGCAGCGAAAGTGTTCTGTAAGCGGTCGCATGTTTTGAGAGGTCATCGTAAATAACAAGAACGTCCTCTCCGTTCTCCATCCACTCTTCTCCGATGGCACATCCGCTGTAAGGAGCGATATACTGAAGGGGTGCCATCTCACTTGCGGTTGATGCAACAACAGTTGTATATGCCATTGCGCCGTACTCCTCAAGAGTCTTGACTATCGAAGCGACGGTCGATGCCTTCTGTCCTATCGCAACATAGATACACTTAACATTCTGTCCCTTCTGGTTGATTATAGTATCGATGGCAATCGCGGTCTTACCCGTCTGTCTGTCACCGATGATAAGTTCTCTTTGTCCTCTTCCGATCGGGATCATGGAATCGATCGCCTTGATACCGGTCTGCAAAGGAGTATCAACTGATTTACGTGTGATAACACCGCTTGCAACACGCTCGATCTTACGGTACTTGTCGGTCTGGATCGGACCCTTTCCGTCGATCGGCTGTCCGAGCGCATTAACTACACGTCCAAGGAGCGCATCACCCGCAGGTACCTCAACGACACGTCCGGTCGTTTTGACCGTATCGCCTTCATTGATGGAGCCCGCTCCCAAAAGCACCGCACCGACATTGTCTTCTTCGAGGTTCATGACCATTCCGTACACTTCGTTCGGGAACTCGAGAAGCTCTCCCTGCATTGCCTTTTCAAGACCGTGCACACGTGCGATACCGTCCGCCACCTGGATAACGGTTCCCACTTCGGAAACTTCCAGCTGATCTGCGTATCTTTTGATCTGATCCTTGATTACCGAACTGATCTCTTCTGGTCTTAAATTCATGGATCTATCTTACCTTTCTTATATAGTGCTAAGCTGAATACGACGAAGGCTCCTCGCCATCTCGTTCAGCTTTGTGGAAATACTGCTGTCAACGATCCGATCCCCGATCCGGATCTTCATCCCGCCGATAAGCTTTTCATCAACGGAATAGTTCATCTCCATCTTCACATAATCGGTAGTGTCAAGCAGTTTCTTCTCGACAAGCGACTTCTGTGCATCGGAAAGTTCGGCAGGCGTTGTTACATATGCCACACCGATCTTCTTGTATTCCTTGACACTTGTGATAAAGCTTGCGAGAATACCGTCAATCTCCTCATAGCGGTTATTGACCACTATCTGATTGAGCAGCCCGCAAAGCTCAGGGGATATCCTGTTTGTAAAGATGTTCCTGATGGTCGCGATCTTCTCGTTCTTGTCAACGCTCGGATGACTCATCACCCTTGCGAGATCCGGATTGGCATCAAGTATACCGATAAGATCTCTGACTTCCGAATACATCTCATCGATCTTACCTTCTTCTTCGGCAAGCTGAAACAGTGCGTCCGCATAGGTTTTGGTAACTAGCTTTGCCATGTTTTCTCACCCACTTCTTTCAGGGTCTCTTCGATCAGGGAATCCTGAATGTTCGTATCAATACCCGCCGCAACGACTTTGCCTGCCATAAGAGACGCAACATCGATGATCTGCGTCTTGATCTCATCGGCGGCTTTCTGTTTCTCAAGTTCCGCCTCGTTATGAGCCTGCCTGATAATGGTCGCTGCTTCGTCCTTGGCACGGGATATGATCTGCTCTTCGTTCTTGACTGCCTTGCTGCGTGCCTCGGAAAGAACCGCATCGGCATCTTTCTGTGCACCGGCCATCTTTGCTTCATACTCGCTCTTTAATGAGAGCGCTTCATCCCTGTCCTGTTTAGCCGTATCAAGATCCGTCTGGATCCTCTCCTGACGCTTGCGCAAAAGCTCACGCGTAGGTTTGAAGAGCATATAGGACAGAAAAAGGAATAAAACAAAAACGGCAACTGCTGTTATGACCGCATCGTGGAGCAGCTGAAAATCAAGGTCAAACAGTCGTTCCATCGTTTTGCCTCCTTTCGATCATCATTTCGCAATAATCACGTAAAAGGCTTAACGAATAATAACAGCATTGCGACAAGAAGGCCGTACAGACCGGTTGTCTCGGCAACCGCCTGGCCCAGAAGCATCGTTGACGTAACGTCCGACTTGGCGCCGGGATTACGACCGACCGCAGCTGCAGCATGACCTGCCGCGATACCCTGTCCGACACCGGGACCGATACCTGCTATAACCGCAAGTCCCGCACCGATCGCAGAGCATCCGAGAATAAAATCCTGACCTGAAATGTTCATAAATGATTCCTCCTATGCATTATATGTTCTATATTATGAATATTTTAAACCTTATCCTTCACCAATCGCATCAGCAACATACGTCATCGTCAGCATACAGAATACGTATGTCTGTATCGCACCCGAGAACAGGTCGAAATACAGATGCAGGAATCCCGGCCAGCCCCATGCTATCTTGTTGAGGAGTCCGTATACAAGAGCCATCATGACGGTACCCGACAGGATGTTTGCAAACAGACGAAGTGAAATGGAAACCGGAACCGCAACATCACCGATGATGTTGATCGGTGCCCATATGGGCCACGGATCACACAGTCCCTTTAGGAATCCTCCGACTCCCTGATGCTTGATCTTGTTGAAGAAAATCATACCGAAAGTGATCAGGCCGAGAGGGAACGTTACACCGTAATCCGCTGTGGGCGGGCGCAGTCCCAGAAGTCCCGAGAAATTACTGACGAGTATGAACGCAAACAATGTTGATATATATCCGAGAAACGGCTTCGCACTCTTGCCCATGCATCCCGTTATCATATTGTCGAGCATCTCGACCATGAGTTCAACTATGTTCTGGAATGTTCCGGGCTTTGCATACGGATCCGCATTGACGATCACATGATGTGCGCAAAGAGCAAATACAACGAACAACAGGAATACTATCAGAAGACTGACGTGAGTCGTTGTTATCCAGACGGTCTGTCCGAATATCTGATAAGAGAATATTCCTTTGATCATGAAATTGACATCGGATGCCAGTATAATGCTGTTCAAATCATCTTTCCTCCCGTTTCAGGATCTTATGTATCACCGGCTGCAGATACGCACCCGCCTTTATCGTTATGATCGAGAGCACCAGAAATACCGGATGTGCTATCTTAAAGTATAAAACCGCTCCGCCAAGGGCGAACACAAACAGGTATCTTATGATCATCTGCTTGCGGACCTGCGCCACAGCTCCCTTTTCGTCAAGGTTCATCGCGTCATCCATTGTTACCGCCATATGAATGACATAAACAGCCGCGATAACGGTCCCTGTGAGAACTCCCATGAGAGCCTGCTGCCTGTTCGGGACCAGTGCTGCCACTATGGCTAGCAGAATGTTTGCCGCCGCTATCCCAAGAAGCATTTCATGCAGGGTATGATCTTCTTTGAGAACGATCTTAATCCTGTTCATCCATGTTTTCCCTGTATACCCTGTCCATCGTCTCGCCAAAATCCTCATCGGGATCGCCCGTGATCTTCTGATCCGCATCGCTCCCGAGGTGTGTTGTCTTCCTGTTCATGTTCCTTGCAAACACGAAGATGTTCCTGAAGCCGGCCATGGCTCCGATAAAGAACATGATCACAACAATGAACGAAGTGGATAACAGCCTGTCAAGAAATATCCCGGCAAACGTGCAAAGCAGTATCGGGACGATCATATTGATCCCGAACTGCAGGACAAGCGCAAAACTGTTAAATACTTCTTTCTGATATTTCAATTATTATACCCGCGAAACTGCCAAAAGTCCATAGATTGCCTATATATCAGTAAAAAACATGGCCTCCGATTATGGTTCCGTTGATCTCCGGGATCACCGTCCTGAAATACAGACAGTTACCTACGGGGGTTGCGCCTCTCATGGCCTCATCCGCCGCCTGATAGCAATCCGACGGAGCCCCGAGTGCGAGCCTTGTTGCAAGTCGTCCGCTTCCCGCGGGAGTAAACTGACGCGGCGCATAGATGACTCCGGACACCGTATTGGGAAACGCGGCAGAGCGCACACGGTTGATAACGACCGCCCCTACGGCAACCTGTCCCGTATAAGGCTGGTTACCGGCTTCACAGTATATCAGGCAGGCAAGAAGATCCCTGTCTCCCTCCTGGAACTGTATTTCGGAAATATCTCTCCAGGCCATCTTGGCAGCCTTGGCTATCATTGCCTGTTCTTCGGCGAGCTGCTTCTTGAGTGCCGCCAGGTTTTCCTCCTGTGCCTTAAGCTCGGCCTCATATGCCGCCGTCTCAAGCTCGGCCGCGGATATCTGCCCGTCCGTCTGTGCGATCGACCCGTTCGTGGAAGTAACGAGGTTGTTCACCTTCATCTCTTCCGTCTGCGCCTGTTTCTTCAGGCTCTGGAGTTGTTCCTCCTCGCTTCTGAGATTGCTCTCCCTGTCCTCTATATCCCTGCGGATCTGGATCAGGTTATCATACATCTTCTTGTCGTAGTCCTCGATCCTGTCGATGTAATCGGCCTTGTTCAGAAAATCCGCATAACTCCTTGATGAAAAAAAGGTGGTGAGCAACGATTTGTCGCCCCGCTCATACATGAACTTGATCCTTTTCTTCATGAGGTCATACTGAATCTTCTCCTCACCGAGCGCAGCCTCCAGATCGGCCTGGGCCACGGCGATCTCATCCTGTTTACCCGCTATCTGCTCCTCTATCCGGCTGATGTTATCGGTTATCTCGGTAAGATTGTTATTGAGTTCGGTCAGGTATGATTCAAGTTCCTGCTTCTGATCCTTGAGGCCTTCCTTCTTAAGCTCGGTGGCCTCTTTCATCTCTTCGGTGGCTTTTTTGAGCTGCTCCGCATCCTTGATCTTCTGAGAAGTGGTCTCTACGGAGGCCGCCACCTTAACCTGCGCATGCGAAAGGACACAGGTGATGACGCAGACCGTGCACAGAACATACGCTATTAAGTTGTATGTAAAAGCACGTCTGTGTTGCATGAACTAAACCGTGATGATCAGCTCCCTGTTTGTCGGTTCGTATTTCCTGTATTTGACCCCCGCGGCATCGAGCATCTTCTTGGATGCAATGACGGGATCGGTACCCGCGTATTTGTCACAGTCGTATATCACTGTTTTGATACCGCTCTGTATTATCGCCTTGGTGCATTCGTTGCACGGGAAAAGTGAAACATACAGCTTCGCTCCTTCAAGGCTTCCTCCCCTGTAATTGAGTATGGCGTTCAGCTCACTGTGAACCGTATATACATACTTGGTCTCAAGCGTCTCGCCTTCCCTCGCCCATGGAAACTCGTCATCCGAACATCCTCTGGGGAATCCGTTATAACCCATGGAAAGAATCTTGTTATCTTCACTGACTATGCACGCACCTACCTGCGTGTTCGGATCTTTCGATCTCATACCCGCAAGTTTGGCAACGGCCATGAAGTATTCATCCCAAGAAATGTAATCCTGTCTCTTATCGCTCATCACTTTGTACCGAATATCCTGTCCCCGGCATCTCCGAGTCCCGGAACTATATAACCGTGATCGTTGAGCTTCTCGTCAAGCGCACCGATATAAACGTCAACATCGGGATGCTCGTCATGCATCGCCTTGACACCTTCGGGAGCACCGATTATGCACATGAAGTGAATGTTCTTGCAACCTTTTTCCTTGAGCATCGTAATGGCCGCACACGAAGATCCTCCGGTTGCGAGCATCGGATCCACAACGAACACTTCCCTGTTCGCACAGTCCTCGGGAAGCTTGCAGTAGTATTCCACCGGCTTCAGAGTTGCCGGATCACGGTACAGTCCGATATGCCCGACCTTAGCGACCGGTATGAGCGAAAGCATGCCGTCAACCATTCCGAGCCCCGCACGAAGGATCGGAACGATCGCCATCTTCTTGCCCTTCAGTTCTTTAGCAACCGTCGGGCAGATAGGCGTCTCTATGTTCACGTCGGCAAGTTCGAGATTCCTCGTTGCCTCGTAGCAGATCAGCATCGCTATCTCACCGATCGTCTGGCGAAAATCCTTTGTCCCCGTTTCTTTTCTGCGGATATACCCGATCTTATGCTGAATGAGCGGATGATCCATAACGTAGATGTTGTCGATTCCCGGATACTGTTTCATTGTAAACCCTCCAAATGATTATTCTTCTATCTGTGATATTCTCCTGACATGTTTCTCTTCGTTGGAAAACTCTGTGTTCATGAACATGTCAACTATATCCATTGTAAGATTGGGGCCGATTATCCCCGCGCCCATCGAGAGCATGTTTGCATCGTTATGCATCCTTGTGAGCTTTGCGCTCGTGACATCGGAGCAGAGCGCACATCTGATCCCCTTTACCTTGTTTGCCACGATGGATATCCCTATACCCGTCGTGCACATGACTATACCTCTGTCACACTCTCCCGAAACGACTGCCTCGGCAACGCTTCGTCCGATCGCCGGATAATCGCAACTGTCGGGAGTAAATGTTCCGAAGTCCTTTACCTCATGTCCTTCGGATCTCAAATGTTCGATCACCTCCGCCTTTCTGTCGAAGGCTCCGTGATCGGCACCAATGGCTACTTTCATCGTATGTATCTCCTGTCTAAACCTTTATTATGCTGTGACCGGCAGCTTTGATCAGTCTGTTCATTATCGCAAGCCCGAGCTGCGGAGTATCGAATTCCTCCGAGTAGATCTCATCGATATTCTCCTCATCGCAACGCCTCAGTATGTCAAAGAGTCTCGATGCGATCTCGATCTCGTTACCCCTGCTTCCTGCATCCGCCACAAAGTCAGCCGATCCGAAATGACGTACATCGGAGGAGCATGCGATGACTCCGACGCGAACGCCTTCTTTTCTCTTCTCTATCCTGTCCCTTATATAGCGGATGACTTTATCGTTATCTCCCGACACGATCGTGAGCACGCCTTTGGGTGCATAGTGACGGTACTTCATTCCGGGCGCTTTCGGAAGTATATTCTCATCGGCATTACCGAACACGGCCGGATCTTTTTCTAAATCACCGATAACCTCCCGGAGCATCTCTTCGTTAACGTATCCGGGGCGCAGCATCATCGGTACATCCGAAGTCATGTCGATGATCGTTGATTCCAGTCCGATATCGCACGGCCCGGAATCGATCACTATATCTATCCTTCCGTCCATGTCTTCCATGACATGTCTTCCGGTAGTCGGTGAAGGTCTTCCCGACAGATTTGCCGAAGGCGCTGCCACATATCCTCCCGCCGCCCTTATGAATGCTTTGGCAACAGGATGAGAAGGAAACCTTACGGCAACCGTTTCAAGTCCCCCCGTTGTCTCTTTGGGAACTTCCGGCGCTTTATCGAATATCATCGTGAGCGGGCCCGGCCAGTACTTTTCGGCAAGTGCGACCGCTTCCCGCGGAACCGTCTTTACTATCCTGTTAAGGTCGGAAAGATCGGCTATATGGATGATCAGTGGATTATCCGAAGGTCTTCCCTTTGCCTCGTATATTTTCTTCGAAGAGGCGCCGCTTAATGCATCCGCTCCGAGTCCGTATACCGTCTCGGTCGGAAATGCGACAACTCCGCCGTCCCTGACTATCCTGCCGGCTCTTTCAATGACCGACATATCGATATCGGCCGGATCGACCTTCTCATATATCGTCTTCATCAGGTCCGGCCGCCGCCTTCCTCGATCCTGTTTATCATATCCTGTATCTTCGGAAACCCTCCCGAATTGATGATCGTAAGGAGAGCATCAAGACTCCTCAGTGCGGGAATCATCTCCTCGATCGTAAGAGTCCCTTCCGTGAGCGCATCCGCGATCTCTCCGACATCCACGACCTCGACCTTTCCGTCGGGATGTATGATAACATCGGCGAGAAGGTCGGTGAACACGTATGAATTCGCGTTGCTGTCATATTTGTAGTTTATAATGTCGCAGTACCAGTAGAGGAGCGATCCGTCCTCCCGGTAGAACTTGCTGACTTTGTATCCCTCTTTCAGGAAGTAACATGAACATCCGTGATGAAGTATCTTCTTGGGCCTGATCGTGTTCCATTTTGTCACGATATGTTCTTCGTCCTGATACAGTATCTCATCCTTGTCGAGCAGTATTATCTCCTCGGGAATGATACGCTTGCGATACAAAACCGGCTTGTCCATGCAAATCTCCTTACATCAGCTCTTTGCCATGTTGGCAAACTTTGTCAGATCCGACAACCAGACGAGTTCAGTTGTACCTATGGGGCCGTTTCTCTGCTTGGCGATTATCACTTCCGCCACCCCCGGCTTGTCCGTGTCCTTGTTGTAATAATCATCCCTGTACAGGAACATAACGACATCCGCATCCTGCTCTATCGCTCCGGACTCACGAAGGTCGGAGAGCATCGGTCTGTGATCGTCCCTCTTCTCCACCGCACGTGACAGCTGCGACAGTGCAACAACCGGGATGTTGAGTTCCCTGGCAAGTGATTTTAACGATCTTGAGATATCGGATATTTCCTGCTGCCTCGAGTCCGCTCTCTTGGATCCGGACATGAGCTGGAGATAATCTATTATCACGACTGCCAGATCCTTGTTCTCGGCCTTGTATTTGCGGCACCTGGATCTGAGCTCCCCGATGCTGATGCCGGGTGTATCGTCTATGATCAGTTTGGATTCGCCGATAACGCTCGCGCCCTCGATTATCCCTTCCCAGTCCTTCGGGGTTACGTTTCCGTTTCTGATAGATTTGGAATCAACGTGGGATTCGAGCGAGAGCAGACGGTTGACGAGCTGCTCCTTGGACATCTCAAGAGAAAAGATCGCAACTCCCTTTTTCTCCCTGAAGCAGATATACTGTGCGATGTTGAGTGCAAATGCTGTTTTACCCATAGAAGGTCTTGCCGCGATAAGTATAAGATCCGAAGGCTGCAGTCCCGCCGTTTTGTAATCAAGATCCGTGAATCCCGTTGCGACACCCGTTACAACACCATCGGTCTTGGCCGCTTTTCCTATCTTCTCAATCGCATTTTTAACGACCTGTCTGATCGGAACGTAATCCGCGGTCGACTTGCTGTTCGTTATCTCAAATACCCTTCTCTCCGCTTCCTCAAGTATGTCGTCCTCATCCCCGGAGTCGGAATAGCATTTGTTCTCGATATCCTGGCTGAGTCTGATCATCTTGCGCAGGAGTGATTTTTTCTTAACGATATCTATGTGCTGTTCGATGACAGCCGACGTGGATGCCCACATGCAAAGGTTCCGGAGAAATTCCCCGGATGCGATCTCGGCCGGAGCGTTCATCTCCATGAGCCTGTTTGAGACCGTCGTCGGATCTACGGTGGCGCCTTCATCTACAACGGACTTGACGGCATCAAAAACGTAAGCACACTCCTTGAGATAAAAATCATCCGAAGAAAGTGCACCCATCGCGATAATGGCCGCGTCCCTGTCAAGCATCATGCCTCCGACGACACCTCGCTCGGATTCTTTGTGATGCGGGGGAAGTTTTTTGAGAGCAGCCTCGTCCATCCTCAGCTCTCCTCGACTCTTACTTTGAGTGTTGCGGTGACCTGCGGATGAAGTTTGACAGGCACTTCATATGTCCCGAATGATTTGATCGCTTCGGGAAGGACTATCTTCTTTTTGTCTATATCCATGTCGAACTGGGCCTTTGCCTCCTGGGCTATCTCCTTGCTCGATATACTTCCGAACGACTTGCCGCCTTCTCCGGCCTTGAGCTTTACCACGACCGTCTTCTTTGCGATCTCCTCGGAGAACTCCTTTGCGCTTGCAAGATTCTCGGCCGCGACCTTTTCATCATTCGCTTTCTTGAGCTTAAGGTCGTTCATGTTCTTCGCATCGGCCGGTGTGCCGAGCTTCTTCTTGAATATGAAATTCTTCGCGTAACCGTCGGAAACTTCGACGACATCTCCCTTTTTCCCGACGGACTTGACGTCCTGTAACAGTATTACCTTCATCAGATCTCTCCTTTTTCGCGCATTTCCTTGAGTATGAGGATAAGCGACTTCTTCGCATCTTCAAGTGACACATCCTTAAGCTGGGCACCGGCAACGTTCATATGTCCGCCTCCGCCGAGCTTCTCCATGATGACCTGAACGTTTACGTCATCGATGGAACGCGCGCTGATATACACTTCCTGCTGATGCATCGTGAATACGAACGAAGCCCTGATACCGTTGATGTTGAGCAGTTCATTCGCTGCCTCGGCACCGATGATCGTGGGACTGTCAACGACAGTATCCGGTGTCACCGCCAGAGCGAATGATTTGTCATATATTTCCGCGTTGCTTACTATCTCGGCTCTCGCCTTGTATGTTCCGACGTCGTCTCTGAACATCTTGCGGACTCTCGTTACGTCGGCACCGTTCCTTCGAAGGTATGCCGCAGCCTCGAATGTCCTGACGCCGGTCTTGGTCATGAAGTTGTTCGTATCGATCATCATTCCCGCATACAGGCAGTCGGCCTCATCCGACAGAAGCTTGACGTGATCGCTTATATACTGCAGGACTTCCGATACCATTTCAGCTGCGGACGATGCATAAGGCTCGATATATGAGAGCGTTGCTTTCTCGATCTTCTCCGCTCCCTGCCTGTGGTGATCAAGGACTACTATCGCCGAACACAGATCGAGAAGTTCCTGACATCCGGTAAAGCTCGGCTTATTGACATCAACGACAACGAGCGTGCACTCAACCGAAGATGCTATCTCTATCGCCTCTTCCTTCGACACGAATATGTTATCCTCGTGGGCACCGTCATGCGATATCATCTCAAGCATCGGACGGATCGAAGTGGTCACCTCGTCAACTACGATGTTGACCTTTTTGTTGAACGTCTTGGCTACACGGTATATACCTATCGAAGCTCCGAACGCATCGACATCGAGTATCTTGTGACCCATGATCACGATATGATCGCTGTTCTCGATGATCTCACGAAGCGCGTGCGCTTTGACCCTCGCCTTGACTCTTGTGTTCTTGGCAGTGACCTCACGCTTTCCTCCGAAATAGCTGATCTCATCGTCGGTCTTGATAATCGCCTGATCGCCGCCTCGCCCGAGTGCAAGGTCTATCGCGGTCCTCGCATATTCATAATTCTGCGGCAGAGAAGATCCTCCCGCACCGAATCCTATCGAAAGCGTGAACGACAGCTCGTTTCCTATGTTCGCATTCTTGACTTCCTCAAGGATCGTGAACCTCTTCTCGATCATGGCATCAAGTTCCTTCCTCTTCATCAGAACAAGGAACTTGTCCTTCTCAAGCTTCTTAACGATCGCATCGACCTTTGAGAAATACTTGTTTATCTGTCTGTCGATAAGTGCAACTACCAGCGAACGTCTTGCCTCATCGACACTCTCAAGCGCCTCATCATAGTTGTCCATATAGATGAGACCGCATACCATCTTCTGTTCTTCTATCTGTCTTGACAGGCGGTTGACTTCGGTGACATCGAACATATAAAGCGCTATGAGATAACTGTCGTAATCAACGGCGTCGACCATATCGGGGGCATCCATCAGTGCCTCCATCGATACCTTGTTCATGCTTGCGCGAAAATCACGACCGTCAACCGTTATGACGCTCTCTGTCTCGTGCTCGATGCCCGGAAGTGTTTCTTTGGTGATCTCGGGGATAAGATTGGTGATACTCTTGCTGTATTTCCTGGTGATGTTCATGATCTGCTCGAACGCATCGTTGGTCCATATGACCTTTCCCGCCTCATCAAGCAGTGCATACGGGATCTCGAGATCCCTCAAGAGTTGTTTCTGAACCTGTCCGTACTGGGTTGCAAACGATATCAGATCCTTGACTACCCTGTTACGGTTATGGAAATAGAGAAAATAAGCGACGGCCGCATATATAACGGCAAATACCGTGGAGGCTACACCGGCTCTTATATCTACTGCATACATTACAAGAGCGAAGACTCCGACAAGTATGGTCATCCACACCGGCCACATTATATATGTACGGATCTGCCCTTTGAATCTGATGTTACTGCTGCTCATTATCTCTCTCCATTAAGAGATATTATACCCTAAATGTCAAAAAAAGAAAACGGCGACATCCGCTGTGCGGACATCGCCGTTTTATCGGCAAAATTACGCCTCTTCTATTGCGCCTACGGGACACTGTGCAGCACAGGCACCGCAGCTTACGCATGTATTCTCGTCGATCTCGAACTTGCCGTCGCCTTCAGCGATAGCGCCTACAGGGCACTGTCCTGCGCAGGCACCGCACGAAATACAACCATCTTTGATAACAAATGCCATGACAAATACCTCCTTTGTATTTCAAGAATTACCTGATCGAATGTATTTTACATCATCCGCGGCAAAAACTCAATTGTTTATTAATCTCTTCAGTTCATGTATGACCCTTGCGATCGGCAGTCCGACCACGTTGTAGTAATCTCCTTCTATTGACCTTACGAACGTTGCCGCGCCCGTCTGGATCCCGTAGGAACCCGCCTTGTCCATTGCATCTCCCGATCCGACATAGCTCTTTATGTCCTCATCGTCGAGCGGATAGAAGCTGACCTTTGTCTCCTCATAAAACGAATATTCTCCGACACGTCCGTCTTTTCCGGAAAACACGAATGTGACGCCCGTATAAACGCTGTGGGTATTGCCGGAAAGGGCCATCAGCATCGAGACAGCATCTTCTTCATCCTTCGGTTTGCCAAGTATCGAGCCGTCCTTTACGACTATCGTATCCGCACCGATCACAAGGATATCCGTTTCCGTTGTAAGCTCCTTATGGAGATCGTTGTACGTTCTGATCGACGAAGCCACGTCAATGGCCTTCTGCTTGGAAAGCTCGACACATATCTCTTCGGGTATCTTCTTCGTTATGACCTCTTCCTTGTCCGAGGGCCATATGTCAAACTCAAAACCGGCAAGTTCCAGAAGCTGTTTGCGCCTTGGGGACGCCGACGCGAGTATTATCTTGAAATCCTTACTGATTCTTTCAGCGATCTTCATATCTAAACCGGTCTGCCGTCCGCTTCCCTTCTCGCCCTGATCCCGTCAAGGATCACCTGCTTCTTGGCGACAAGATCTTTCTTGTCCATGGGCGGAGTGTCTCCGAGAGGATAATCAAATCCGAGCTTCTCGTACTTTGCCTTTCCCATCGTATGATAAGGAAGCGCATCGAGTGCCTTTAAAGACTTAAGCCCTCCTATGAAATATCCGAGATCGTACAGATATTTGTCGTCATCCGTCAGATCCGGTACTATGACGTGCCTGATCCACGTGTCGACATTCTTTTCCGACAGATACTCCGCGAACGCAAGTATCCCGTCATTCGGCTGACCGGTGATCTTCTTATGCATTTCGGGATCAATATGCTTGATGTCAAGCATGACCAGATCCGTCAGTTCCATCAGTCTGTCAAGTTTGGCGATAAAGTCTTTATTCTCGGGACGGTATGCGATACCCGACGTATCGATGCACGTGTGAACCCCGTGCTCTTTGCACAGTGTGAAAAGGTCGATCAGAAAATCAACCTGCATGAGCGGTTCACCGCCCGTCACGGTCAGTCCGCCTCCGTTCTTGTAAAACGGTTCGTTGTGAAGATACTGCTCGAATATATATTCGGGATCCATCTCCTCGCCGCCCGTCATCGCCCACGTGTCCGGATTGTGGCAGTAGAGGCATCTCATCGGACAGCCCTGTACAAACACGACATATCTCGTTCCCGGCCCGTCCACGGTGCCGAAGCTTTCAAGGGAATGTATACGGCCTTTGGTCATGGTGGTTCCTTTCGTATTACCTAAATGATATACGGATTGCTTCGTGCTTCGCACTCCCGCAATCCTACAAGTATTCGGAATCCGCTGCGTCTTCGACTTGCTTCTTCCTCATACTTGTTTTGATAACAAATCAACGGGGCATAAGATGCAAGCATCTATGCCCCGTCGCCTTGTTATCTTATATCATTTATATAGCTTCGTGGAAAGTTCTTGAGATAACGTCTGCCTGCTGCTCCGGTGTAAGCTTGATGAAGTTTACGGCATATCCGCTTACTCGGATCGTAAGCTGAGGATAGTTCTCGGGATGTGCCTGAGCATCAAGAAGAGTGTCTCTGTTAAGAACGTTAACGTTAAGGTGATGTCCACCCTTTGTTGCATATCCGTCTAAAAGATTTACAAGGTTATCAACCTGTGCCTGATTAGCTGCCATTGTTTTTTCCTCCTTTTCTGTTTAAGAATAGTCATCGAGGCCCTGGTGAAGCGTCGGAACGCTGCATGCCAGCGGAGTTCTGGAGCAGTCTGTGCACCCCATCGTCTCCGACGTACGCATCTGGCTCTGCGCTTCATCGACATCTACGTTCAGATGTCCGACCCCCGCTTCGACCGAACCGTCAAGGTACGCTACCAGATCATCGATCTGATCCATAAATGTCACCTCTCTTTCTTATATTATTTGTTAAGATCAAGCTCTATATCACCTGCAAATACCTGGTCTTCCTTACCGAGAGCACCGGGGATGATGGTGAATGTATTCGAGATACCATCCTGTGCATCGTTGAACGGAAGCTTGGATACAGATGAAAGTGAAGCGATAGCTCCGTGTGTATCACGGCCGTGCATCGGGTTTGCACCGGGTGCGAAAGGCTGTCCTGCACGACGTCCGTCAGGTGTGTTACCTGTTGCCTTACCGTATGTAACGTTTGATGTGATCGTAAGGATAGATGTTGTCGGGATACCGTTCCTGTAAGTATGATGACGTCTGATAGCTGTCATGAACTTATGAACGACTTCCTTCGCAATAGCATCAACACGATCATCGTCATTACCGTATTTCGGGAAATCACCCGTGATCTTGAAGTCTGTGATGATACCGTCTTCGTCCCTTATGCACTCAACCTTTGCATACTTCATAGCCGAGAAGGAATCTGCAACGATCGACAGACCTGCGATACCTGTTGCGAAATATCTCTTGACATCTCTGTCATGAAGAGCCATCTCTGCTCTCTCATAGCAGTACTTGTCATGCATGTAATGGATGATGTTAAGCGTATTTACGTATACATCTGCCTGCCACTCGACCATGTCGATGAACAGCTCCATAACCTTATCGTAATCAAGAACATCTCCTTCGTAAGGACGATACTTCGGGCCGACCTGCTTCTTGGTCTTCTCGTCGATACCGCCGTTTAATGCATACAGGAGACACTTTGCAAGGTTTGCACGTGCTCCGAAGAACTGCATTTCCTTACCTATTACCATCGAAGATACACAGCATGCGATACCGTAATCATCACCGTGAACGGGTCTCATAAGATCATCGTTCTCGTACTGGATCGAAGATGTGTTGATCGATGTCTTTGCACAGAACTTCTTGAAGTTCTGGGGAAGTCTTGTTGACCAGAGAACCGTAAGGTTGGGCTCGGGAGCTGCACCGAGGTTCTCAAGAGTATGAAGATAACGGAAGCTCATCTTCGTTACCATATGACGTCCGTCAACACCGATACCACCGATGGACTCGGTTACCCAAACGGGATCGCCGGCGAAGATCTGGTTGTACTCAGGTGTACGAGCAAACTTAACGCAACGAAGCTTCATGATGAAGTGATCAACGAACTCCTGGATCTGCTCCTCTGTGAATGTACCGTTCTTGAGGTCACGCTCTGCGTAGCAGTCGATGAATGTCGATGTACGTCCGAGTGACATTGCAGCACCGTTCTGTTCCTTAACCGAGCAGAGATATCCGAAGTATGTAGCCTGGATAGCTTCCTGAACGTTTGTAGCGGGCTTAGAAATATCACATCCGTATGATGCAGCCATTTCCTTCATGAGCTTAAGAGCTACCATCTGCTCTGAAAGCTCCTCACGAAGACGGATAACATCATCTGTCA
>JAFZRD010000121.1 GCA_017620055.1 Lachnospiraceae bacterium | reverse complement strand
GCATATTCTTACGAGCCATGAGCAGGGTGCGGCACATGCCGCCGACGGATATGCAAGGGCAACCGGAAAGGTCGGTGTGTGTATGGCTACGAGCGGACCGGGTGCGACGAATCTCGTTACCGGTATCGCGACGGCTTATATGGACTCCGTTCCGCTTGTTGCGATCACGGCAAACGTCAATCTGCCGCTTCTCGGTAAGGATACCTTCCAGGAAGTCGATATCGCGGGCGTTACGATGCCTATAACAAAGCACGGATATATAGTAAAGGATGTGAACGTTCTTGCCGATACGCTCAGGAAAGCATTTGCGATCGCAAAGAGCGGACGTCCCGGACCGGTGCTCGTTGATATAACGAAAGATGTCACGGCCGCAAAGTGTAAGTATACGAAGAAGACACCCGAACTTCTCGAGATACCGAAGAGATTCACGGATCACGATATCGAGACTGCCGTCAAACTGATAGGAAAAGCAAAGAAACCTTATATATATGCCGGCGGCGGAGTTGTTATTTCGGGCGCTTCAAAAGAACTGGCCGAGTTTGCACACAGGATCGATGCTCCCGTCTGTGACACGCTTATGGGTAAAGGCGGATTCGACGGTAATGATCCTCTCTATACGGGTATGATCGGAATGCACGGCACGAAGGCGTCGAATCTCGGAGTGAGCGAGTGTGATCTTCTGATCGCTATAGGCGCGAGATTCTCGGACCGCGTTATAGGTAATGCGGGTAAGTTTGCATCGAAGGCAAAGGTGCTTCATATTGATATCGATCCCGCCGAGATCAACAAGAACATCAAGACGACCGCAAGTGTGATCGGAGATGTCAAAGAGGTTCTGACGATACTCAACTCAAAGCTTCCGGAGCATTCGAATCCCGAGTGGACAAAGCATATTGAAGAGCTTAAGGAGAAGTATCCGCTCAAATACGATACGAGCCGTCTGACGTGTCCTTATGTTCTCGAGAAACTTTATGAAGTCACAAACGGTGAAGCCATCATAACGACCGATGTCGGACAGCATCAGATGTGGGCTGCACAGTATTACAGATACAAAGAGCCGAGAACGTTCCTCTCATCGGGCGGACTCGGAACGATGGGATACGGACTCGGAGCATGTATAGGTGCCAAGGTCGGGCGCCCCGACAAGATCGTCTGCAACATCGGCGGTGACGGGTGCTTCAGGATGAACATGAACGAACTTGCGACAGCGAGCAGGTTCAATATTCCGATCATCCAGATCGTCATCAACAATTCCGTACTCGGAATGGTAAGACAGTGGCAGACACTGTTCTATGACAAGAGGTATTCGAACACGGTTCTCACCGACAAGGTCGATTACTGCAAAGTGGCCGAAGGTCTCGGTTGCGCTGCGATCAGGGTAACGAAGAAGGAGGAGGTTGTTCCGGCGCTCAAGAAGGCGATTGAAATGAAAGCCCCCGTTATGATAGAATGTGTCATTGACAGCGACGATAAAGTATTCCCGATGGTCTCACCGGGAGCTGCGATATCGGAAGTGTTCGATGCTGATGATTTAGGTTGACAGGAGGAGAATCAAGTTGGAAAGAGTCTATAACTTTTCGGCAGGTCCCGCAGTTTTACCCGAGGAGGTCCTCAAAGAAGCTGCAGATGAGATGCTCAATTACAAAGGAAGCGGCCAGTCGGTAATGGAGATGAGCCACCGCTCGAAAGTGTTCGACGGTATCATCAAGGAAGCCGAGGCTGATTTCAGGGATGTTCTCGGAGTCCCCGACAATTACAAGGTACTGTTCCTTCAGGGCGGAGCTTCGCAGTTCTTTGCGGAAGTACCGATGAACCTCATGAAGAACAGGAAAGCCGGATATATCCTTACGGGACAGTGGGCCAAGAAGGCATTCGCCGAAGCAAAGCTTTACGGTGAGGCTGTTGAACTTGCTTCATCGGCAGACAAGACTTTTTCATATATTCCTGACTGCAGCGATCTTCCCATCACGGATGACATGGACTATGTATACATCTGTGAGAACAATACGATATACGGCACGAAATACAAAGAGCTGCCCAATACAAAAGGCAAGACTCTCGTTGCGGATGTGAGCTCATGCTTCCTGTCGGAGCCCATGGACGTAACAAAATACGGTGTTGTATACGGCGGCGTTCAGAAGAACGTAGGCCCGGCCGGAATGGTTATCGCAGTCATCAGGGAAGACCTCATAACGGATGATGTTCTCCCCGGAACACCGACACTCCTTAAATGGAAGACACAGGCCGATGCACTTTCACTTTATAACACACCTCCGTGCTACACGATCTACATCTGCGGAAAAGTGTTCAAGTGGATCAAGAAGATGGGCGGTCTTGAGGTCATGAAGGAGCGTAACGAGAAGAAGGCAAAGGTATTCTACGATTATCTTGATTCTTCGAAGATGTTCAAAGGAACGGTAGTTCCCAAAGACAGATCTCTTATGAACGCACCTTTTGTCACGGGCGATGCCGATCTTGATGCGAAGTTCATCAAGGAAGCGACCGATGCGGGATTTGTAAATCTTAAGGGTCACAAGACTGTCGGCGGTATGAGAGCGAGCATGTATAACGCAATGCCCATTGAAGGCGTTGAGAAGCTTGTTGCTTTCATGGAGAAGTTTGAAAAGGAGAATGCATAATGTTTCGTTATACGTGTTTAAATCCCATCGCGCAGGTTGGACTCGACGGATTCGGGACCGATTTTGCCAAAGTTGATGATATAAAGGATGCCGACGGCGTACTCGTACGTTCAGCATCGATGCATGAGATGGAGCTTCCGGATAAGCTTCTGTGTGTTGCAAGAGCAGGCGCGGGCGTTAACAACATTCCACTTGATAAATGTGCCGAGAAAGGAATAGTTGTGTTCAACACACCCGGCGCAAATGCGAACGGTGTCAAGGAGCTCGTATTTGCGGGAATGTTCCTTGCATGCCGCGACATTGTCGGAGGTATCAACTGGGTCAAAGAGAACAGGGACAATCCGGATATCGCCAAGCTTGCCGAGAAAGAGAAGAAGAACTTCGCCGGCAATGAGATCATGGACAAGAAGCTCGGTATCATAGGTCTCGGAGCGATCGGTGTCAGAGTCGCAAATGCGGCAAAGCACCTCGGAATGGAAGTGTACGGATACGATCCTTATATTTCGGTTGATGCGGCATGGAACCTTTCAAGAGATATCAAGCATGTACTTTCGGTTGATGATATCTATGCAAACTGCGATATCATCACGATCCATGTTCCTCTTATGGATTCAACCAGAAATACGATAAATGCGGAAGCGATAGACAAGATGAAGGACGGCGTTGTCATCCTCAATTTCGCAAGGGATCTTCTGTGTGACGAGCAGGCTGTCATAGAAGGTATCAAAAAGGGCAAAGTCGCAAAATACGTTTCGGATTTCCCGAATCCGACGACCGCAAATGCCGAAGGATGTATCGTCATCCCTCACCTCGGCGCTTCGACTGAGGAATCAGAGGACAACTGTGCCAAGATGGCAGTCAAGGAGATGATCGATTACCTTTCAAACGGCAATATCGTCAACTCGGTCAATTATCCTAAGGCAGACATGGGCGTTTGCACAACACTCGGCCGCGTAACGATACATCACAAGAACGTAACGAACATGATCGCCAGATTCTCCGGAATATTCTCGGAGGCAGGGATCAACATCTCGGATATGGTCAATTCATCGAAGGGTGAATACGCATATACAATGATCGATGTCGATTCGGACATCACACCGGATTTTGTCGAGAAACTGTCGGCGATCGAAGGAGTAATCAGAGTCAGAGTCATTAAATGAGTCAGACGCAGAACACATCTAACGGAAAGCTTACGGCCTACATGTCCCCTGCGGGGGCATGGGCCTTTTCTGTAGGAACCAGCATCGGATGGGGTTCCTTTGTTGTCACGTGCAGTACATATCTTGAACAGGCAGGCATACACGGAACGGTCTTCGGACTTCTGGCCGGAATGATCGTTGTGCTTGTTGTCGCGAAGAATCTTACCAGCGCAATAGAACATACTCCCGATTCGGGAGGCATATACTCGTATGTAAGGTCGGTCTGCGGGCACGATCACGGTTTTCTGATCGCATGGTTCCTGCTTCTTACATACCTTGCGATACTGTGGGCGAATATCACGTCGATACCTTTGTTCGCCCGCCGTTTTATGGGCAATATGTTCATGTTCGGAAGGATGTATTCCATATTCGGATATGACGTGTATGTGGGTGAGGTCATCATCGCGATCGCATTTGTGGCAATGGCGGCTCTGCTTTGTGCCAACAGCACGAAGATACCGCAGATATTCATGATCGTCATGGCGGTACTGTTCATAGGGATACTCATATTCTGCTCGGTATTCTGTTTTATGCATCATGACAGTTCATACGCATTTCAACCGGGATATATTCCCGACAGATCGCACATTACACAGATAGTTCGTATAGCTGTGATCTCACCGTGGGCATTTATCGGTTTTGAGAACATCGCCCATTTTTCGGAAGAGATCAAATACCCGCTTAAGAAGACAAGACAGATCCTGATATCATCGGTACTGTTCACTACGCTGGTGTATGTTCTGATGACGCTTCTGTCCGTTTCGGCGTATCCGCCCGGTTATGCGACGTGGCTTGACTATATAAGGGATATGGGGAATCTGTCGGGCATAGAATCGATCCCGGCATTTTATGCGGCATCGGTCTACATGGGAAATACCGGGGTCAATCTTATGATGCTCGCACTTTTGTGCGTCGTGTTCACGAGCATCATCGGTAATCTTACGGCTGTATCGAGGCTCATATATGCACTCGGACGCGACAGGGTAGCACCGGCATCCTGCAAAGAGGTGAACTCGAAAGGTATCCCTCACAGATCTGTGATGATCGTTATGTTCGTCT
>JAFZRD010000120.1 GCA_017620055.1 Lachnospiraceae bacterium | reverse complement strand
CCTAACAATAACACATTATATTTTATGGCTTTTCGGCCGTCTCGGAGTATTTTTTGAAAAAATCCCGGGGAATATACTTCTGATCGGAAATCCCGGAAATGTACAAATAATAACATATGCGATCATAGTAATAATGGCCGTAGCTGCGTCGAATATCACGTGCGGAAAAAATAATTTAATAACATACTTGCGCAAAAGCATTGACCGCACCGGTCGAACAATACCCAACAAAACCGCAGGTTATCTTAAAAAATCCGAGAATAAAATAACATATAGTATCGAAAGCGCCTCGGAGAGGAGAAAAAAAGAATTCAAAAAAACCGTCTTTTCAATAATAACAGTAGTTATGATTTTTGCTGCATTTCCCTTGCTGATGATCCGAAGCAGGTACGATCTCGAGATAAGGAACATAGATGTCGGACAGGGGGACTGTGCCCTCATATCCGGAAAGGATATCCCGGCTGTCATGATCGACGGCGGGAGCAGTGACATAAAGGAGGTCGCAAAGAACAGGATCATGCCCGTGCTCAAGGCGAACAGGATCCCGTATGTAAGGTACTGTTTCCTGACGCATATGGACAGCGATCATGTCTGCGCCGTCATAGAGATGCTTGAAAACGGGACGAGCGGTGTGCGGATAGGAAATATAGTGTTATCGGATGCATCGTTGTCTGAAGCAGAAGCCTGTGATAACCTGACGAAGCTTCTTACGGCTGCAAAAAAGAGGGGTACCGGGATCATAACCATGTCCGCAGGGGATATGATACGGCTGGGCGATATGAAGATAACCTGCCTCAGCCCCGGAAAAGGAGGCGTTCTTTCGGCAGTAAAAGGCGCCGGTACGGACGCAAACGAAAATTCGCTTGTGCTTCGCGTCGAATTTCAGAGCTTTTCGGCAATGTTTACCGGAGATATCGGAGAAGGGACGGAGAGAAGCATCAGGAGAGCCGTTTCGGACTGTGATTATCTTAAGGTCGCCCATCACGGCAGTCGTAATTCCACATCGGATGATTTTCTCGCTCTTGCTTCCCCCGAGATATCGGTCATATCCGCGGGAGTCGACAATTCGTACGGACATCCGCATAAAGAGACGCTAAGTCGGCTCGCCGGTTCGGGGACACGTATATATATCACGGCCCAAAGCGGCGAGACCATCACAGTGATCGATGACGGGAGAGTGAGCGTTTCGACCATGCTCGGTGACAAATGATGACGGGTATCGTATAATGAAATCCGAAACTGCGTACCGGAGGTTGGCGTATGGAGATACGTGTTAATTACAAAAGCGACGAGAAATACAGGAAGAGTATGACCGATCTTGCAAAAAAGACATTCGGGATCGATCTTGAATCCTGGTATCTTGGCGGATACTGGAAGGATGATTATATTCCCTATTCGTGTGTCGAGGACGGTAAGATAGTTTCGAACGTGTCGCTTAATATATGTAATTTCAAGTGGAGATCGAGGGTGCATCATCTGGCTCAGCTCGGAACGGTCATGACCGATGAAGCGTACAGGGACCGCGGATATATCCGCACGCTCATGGAGAAGATCATAACCGAATGCGAGCGTTCGTTTGAGGGAATGTATCTGTATGCCGAATCTCATATGATACCATTTTACGAAAAGTTCGGATTTGTTCCCGTTTACGAGTATCAATGCAGCAAATCGGTTAACATAACTAATAATGCAACGATAGAGAAGATACCGATGACATCCAAAGAAGACCGGGACAGAATGGTTGACATAATTCAAAGACGTCAGCAGTACGGCGAGAGGATAATGGTCAATAACCCGGGCCTCTTCATGTTCTATCTGACCGGACCGTTTTCGGACAATGTGTATTACGTTCCATCTCCGGGGGCGTATGCGGTCGCCGAAACAAAAGACGATACGCTGACTCTTTATGCGGTATTCTGCGATGAGAAGGTCTCGCTCGGAGATATTATAGCTTCTTTCGGAAGCGGGATTAAAAAGGTCGTGATGGGATTCATGCCGGAGAACAATACGGGATTTGAACTTAAGAAGATAGCATCGGAGGATTCGGTACTTCTTGCCAGGGGAGGCATATTCGAAACGAACGGAAACGAGAGGTTCATGTTCCCGGAAATATCACACGCCTGAACATGTTTTTGAAATTTTCACAATTTGGGTATGGCGGTTTGCCACAATATGTGGTATGTTATTAGATGTGGTTGTACATATTGTGCGACTGCAAGGGGAATATAAACGTTTTTCGATAATTAATGAGGGAAGTCAAATGAACGTGGAGGAGATGTTCGAAAGGCTTGAGGCTGCCGATGATGAGGCACTCAAGGAGATCAAGCTGTGGCTGTTCAAGGAAAGCATCCGTCTTCGGGACGAGCAGCATGAACTCGAGATGGACAGAAAGGATTTCCTCAACGAGAGGGAGAACACCCGCGAGGAGAACCGCAGATACGAAGAACATCTGGCGACAAGGACCAGACAGCTCTCCAGGCAGGAGGACCTGATCGCCCAGAAGCATGAAGTGATCAAAAGGGGATTCGAAGAGCTCGACCGTGACAGGCAGGCATTAAACGCCAGGGAGGTCTCACTTCGGGCAAGAGAAGCGCAACTTGAGGAAAGGATCGCATATACACCTGACAGCAGCGAAGTCAATGATGTACTCTTTAGAGGCGCTGATAACATCCTTCTGATCAAGAAGCGGTACAAGGATCTTATGAAGATGTTCCACCCCGACTGTCTCGGCGGTGATACCGAAATGGTCAAGTCTCTTAACAAAACATATGACAGGCTGTTGAGGGAATGTGACTCGTACGGAAAGAGAAGGCGCGCGTAGCGCCTTTTTGTTTTGTGCAAACGGATCTCTTACAGGAGAATGATCAATGAGAGCATATATATTACCTCATCCGCCGATCGCCGTACCCGAGGTCGGCGGGAGCGAAACGGAAAAGATAAAAGCAACCGAGGACGCGTTTGAGGCGGCAGGGCGCGATATTAAACAGTACGATCCCGAAACGATCGTTGTGATATCACCTCACAACGTCGTGTACCGGGACGCTTTTTTTGTCACAAAAGGCGAAGGAGGCCTGGGCGATCTTGCGGGCTTCGGTGCACCGAAGCCGCAGGTGTTATTCGGATATGATACGGAACTGTCGGATGAGATAGTAAGGCTGTGCAACGATGCGGACATACCCGTCGTATATTCCGGGGAGGAATCGGAACATCTCGATCACGGGACATTTGTTCCTCTGTATTTCATAAACAGGCAGTACGGCATGCCGGAGACGGCACCGTACATGATAGTCAGGATATCACCGTCGCTTCTTCCCGATTCGGATCTTGTCAGAATGGGGAAGATCATCGAGCGAGCCATAGCCCATACCGGAAGACGGGCGGTAATCATCGCGAGCGGGGATCTGTCCCATAAGCTCAAAGAGGACGGACCATACGGTTTTATAAAGGAAGGTCCCGAGTTCGACAAAGCGGTAACGGATGTTATGAAAAGCGGAAGGCTCGATGAATTCACAAGGATCGACAGGAAGACCAATGACCTTTCGGCGAACTGCGGATATCCCGGATTTGTAATGCTTTCGGGTGCCCTTCGCGACTATAAGATAACGCCCGATTTCCTGTCATATGAAGGTACATTCGGTGTCGGTTACGGCATATGTATATTTGAGTGTGAGAACTGGTATGTACGGCTTGCCAAAGCGTCTCTTGAGAAGTACGTCAGATCGGACCGTGTCCTTACGAAGGAAGAGGAGGCGGCATTCCCCGATTTTCTCCGCGAGGGACAGGCGGGGGTGTTCGTTTGCATCAAGAAGGACGGGCAGCTTCGCGGATGTATAGGAACGATACTTCCGGCATATGACGATGTCTTTGAGGAAACGTGTGCGCTTGCGATAAGCGCCGGAACGGGCGACCCGAGATTTGCGCCTGTAACAAAGGATGAACTTTCGGACCTCGTATATACCGTCGATGTTATGGGAACTCCCGAACCTGCCACAAGAGATATGCTTGATGAGAAGAGATACGGAGTCATCGTCACGTGCGGCAGACGACGAGGACTCTTACTCCCGGATCTTGAAGGAGTCGATTCGGTTGAGGAACAGCTTGAGATCTCGTGCAGAAAGGGAGGCATCGATCCCGGCGAGCATTATGAGATCGAGCGTTTTACAGTGGAGCGTCACGTATGATATGCGACAACTGCTCCCACAACTGTGATATCCCCGAAGGCGGAACGGGCAGATGTCATGCGAGGGTAAACGAAAGCGGCCGCATAAAATGCGAAAATTACGGAGCCGTGACGAGCCTTGCTCTCGATCCGATAGAAAAGAAACCTCTTGCCATGTTCCATCCCGGATCAAAGATCCTGTCGGCAGGATCGTACGGCTGCAACATGCACTGTATGTGGTGTCAGAACGATTCGATATCGAGAGGAAAGACCGAAGCGGAGCATCTGACATGCGAGGAGCTTGTCGATATCGCGATCGATACGAAAAAGCGCGGCAATATCGGGATCGCATACACATACAACGAACCGTTTGTCGGATTTGAGTTCGTGTATAACTGCGCACGTCTTGCCAAAGAGAGGGGACTTGTTAACGTCTGCGTCACGAACGGCATGCTCGAGCCGGGACGGTTTGAAAGACTTGCGGAGTATATCGACGCATACAACATAGATCTCAAGAGCGGTTCACCGGAAAGCTATGCGTCGATCGGCGGAGATCTCGATCTGATACTTGCAAATATCAAAACCGCCGTCAAATGTGACCGCCATGTGGAGTTGACAACTCTGGTGGTTCCGCGTTTTAATGACACTGACGAAGATATAAGGACGATAATCCGGTTGATCGCGAAGATCGATCCGAAGATACCGTTTCATATAACGCGATTTTTCCCGGCAGGGGAGATGAGGGACGAATCCCCGACCGACAGGGAACTTCTTTTCAGGTTCCGGGATATCGCAAAAGAGAGTCTTGAATACGTTTTTCTGGGGAATATATGAAGATGATGAATGATAAAAGAAACAGAATGAGAAAATCAGTAAAGATAACTGCGGCCGCGCTGATCCTGGCGATGATCGGGACCGTCACGGTATCCGCCGCCGATACAGCGGCAGCACCTGTCGATGCGACGATCGTACAGCCCATGGACCCGGTCGATGTGTTCCTGGCACAGTCGGTATTTATCGGCAATTCGGTCGGTGAGGGACTGACGCTTTACAACAACGCGATGAAGAAGGTGCCGCTCGGAAACGCCACGATGCTGACGCGCGTCAGTTATTCGTTCTATGCCGATTCCAATAAGATGACGAAGTTCATCCCGAGACTGAACGGGGTGCCGATGAGGGCAAAAGATGCGATAAAACAGTCGGGTGCCCTGTTCGCGTTCATATGCATGGGGACGAACGATCTTGTGGGAAACAGCACGCCCGAGGGCGCTTATGCGAAGTACCAGCAGTATCTTGCGGATATTATGACGGAGAATCCCGGGGTTCTGCTGTTTATAGAAAGCTGCACTCCCACGCGGCCCGGAAGCAACGTCAATAACGATAAAGTCACGAAGTTCAATTCATATGTTCAGGCTTACTGCGATATGTTCCCGAACATGTTCTATGTTGATATCGCGACTCCGCTCAAGGACGGGACCGGGTATCTGGCGGCGAATCTGTCTTCGGACGGAAGTGTCCATCTGACCAATAAAGCATATGCGATATGGGCGGACACCGTAAGGGCATATATAACGAACTTCATGATCGCCAGAAGCGTTGCCCTCAGGGAGCAGCATGAGAAAGAGTACGCGAAGGCCCAGGAAAACTACAGGGCGCAGATGGATGAGATGCAGCGCAGGAAGAATGAGATCAGGAACGAGCGACTTCTGGCTGAATATAAACAAGCTGCCGCCGAGAAAGAATACAGACGGCAGCAGCTTCTTAATGTTCCGGATGAAGCGACCCTTATGCAGATACTGGCCGAGAACAAAGAAGATGTTCAAAAGCCCCGCATAGTTGGGATCGCGGATATCTTCAGTCGATAGTGATGTTGTTGGTTTCGGATTGATCTTCTTCGGCCTCTTCGGTTGCCGGAGCCTCTTCCTCCTTAGAGGAAGCGACTTTGAGGTCTTCCCTGTAGTCGGCGATCTTCTCGTCGGCTGCGATGAGCTTGTTCATGTATTCGGAAAGATCCGATGCCGGAGCATCCTTGTAGAGTTCATAATACTTCTTTCCGAGTTTGTAGTAGTATTCCTGCTTCTTGGCCTCCTCGGCTTTGATGAGAGCGTGAAGTCTAGCTATCTCACCGTATTCCCTTGCTTTATCGACCACAGTGTTTAATGTATCACTTACTTTTTCCGTCATATCAGACATTTTGCAAACCCTCCTGTTAGTTCAAACGTTTCCCGCCAGTTCGAATATCAGTGATTCGACACCGACCTGTTTATCGATAAGACCGCTCTTGATCCTCTCGTCGGTCTCGGTACACATACCGATCCTGCGGGTAAGACTGATTTTACTACTTTTTCGCGCAGTCGGCAATGCCATCTTGACTCTGACGTCACGCATGGAAAGTGTTGCGGCCATGTCCTTTAAGGAGACGTGATCGCCGTCAAGGAGCTTGACATGGTACAGCAGCCTCAGCTGGTCCTCGAGAAGCTTAAGTATCCCGAGGGGATCGCTTCGAAGCAGGAGAAGATCGGTGTAATACTTCAGTGCTTCCGAACTCTTTCCCGACAGGATCGCATCTATCATCGCGAATATCTTATCTTCTGCACGCGGGCTCATCAGGGCTTCGACGTCTTCCTGACGGATACCGTCCTTACCGAATGTATAGGAAATGATCTTCTCAAGCTCATTTGTTATCTGCCACATGTCATCGCCGCATCTGTCCAGGAATACATTAAGCGCACCTTCCGTGATCGGGCGGTGCTCCCTGGCCAGCCTCTTTATTATGAAGTCGCGAAGTTCGGGATCCGAAAGAGTCGAAAAATGCGCGATGCATCCGTGCGTCTTGACGGCCTTTGTCTGTTTGAGCCTCGCGTCGATCTTCTCTTCGCAAAAGATCATGACACTTGTGTCGGGAATGTTCGGGATATAGTCCGCAAGTTCGTCCGCCGTATGAGCAAAGAACTCCGTGTTCTCGAGGACGATGACACGCCTCTCGGACATGAACGGCATCGTGTCACAAAGCTCAATAACGTCCTTGATGTCGGTTTTCTTTCCGAAGAATCTTGTAAGGTTGATCTCATCGCCCTGCGGAAGGAACACATCTATGAGTGCCTTCTCATAGCGCTTTATCATATAATCCTGATCACCGGTAAGAAGGTATATCCGCTTGAAATTCCTGTTTTTGATATCTGCCTCGAGCTGTTTCATGGCAAGATTATATCACAGCAGGCATGAAAAATGTGCGTATCCGGTCAAAAAATGAGTCAAAAATGTTGTGGTAATACGGTGATTCTTGTGTTAGTATATACAATATGATGTATTTTTGGATCATACATATCCATAGATCAAAGTTATGAAAAGGGGAAGAGTGATGCAGGAAAAGAAGAGTCTTAACATGAACAAGATGCTGCTTATGTTCAGCATGATACCTCTTGTTGTAGGCGTTGTCGTGATGATGATCATTGCGATAATCCTTCTTAACAACAACCTCGAGCAGAAGGTTGAGGATCAGCTGATGGTGGCGGCTCAGGGCCTTAAAGATTATTCCGAGTATGAGCTCAAGGAAGGGGCCGAGGAGGTCACATACGATGATTTCTACATCGACACGATGAAAAAGTATGATGTGGATCTGACGTTATTCATCGGAGATACGCGTTTCTGTACGTCGGTTCTTAACGACAAAGGTGAGAGGAACGAGGGAACGCAGGCGGCTGAGGGTATCTGGCCCACTGTCAAGACAGGAAAGAATTACATCAGCAGAAGTACCAAGGTTGCGGGAAGGGATTTTTACGTAGTATACCTTCCGCTTGTAGACGGGAGCAACAATGTCATCGGTATGTCGTTTGCCGGAATGCCTAGAGAGGATATCGTTTCGGCAAGGAATCACATCATTTTGATCTCGGTTATCGCGGCACTGATCCTTATCGCTGTATTCACCGGACTGGTAGTATTCATATCGAGAAAGGTTGCGGCTCCTCTTAAGGAAACTGCCGACAGCCTCGAGATCGTAGCAGGCGGCGACTTTACCGAGGAGAGTGATACGAGCTCGATGCTTGCGGAAACGTACAGCCTGATACAGTCATACAGGGGTCTTCAGGAGAATATGAGAGGAATGCTCGGAACGATCAGTAATGTATCATCCGAGCTTGCGGGCAGCGTCAACGAGGTTACCAATCTTGTAGAGCAGAACTCGACCTCGGTGGAGCAGATCAACATGGCCATCGGCGAGATCGCCCAGGGTGCGACATCAATGGCCGGAAACGTTTCGAGTATCAACCATCAGGTTAACGAGATGGGCGGACTGATCAACAACGTTGTAGAGTCGGTTGATCAGCTCACGACTTCATCGGCGGCTATGCAGCAGGCAAACAACGAGGCATACGGATACATCACGAACCTCGAGAAGTCATCGGCTGCTACGAAGGAAGCTGTCGTTGGTATCAGATCCCAGGTTGTCAATACAAATGAGGCGATCATGCGTATCACAGGTGCAGTTGGAATGATCACCGATATAGCGAGCCAGACTAACCTCCTTGCTCTTAACGCTTCGATCGAGGCCGCCAGAGCCGGTGAGATGGGTAAAGGTTTCGCGGTCGTTGCCGAGTCGATCGGTAATCTTGCGAACCAGTCGGCCGAGTCCACTGCCGAGATCCGCGGTATCATAGACGAACTCACGAAGCAGTCCGAGCAAAGCGTGCTCGCTTCCGAATCGGTTGAGCAGGCTATCAATGAGGAGCAGGATATCCTCGTTGAGACCAAGAAGAGGTTCGACGTTCTTAACACCGAGATAACAAGCTCTGTCGACGATATCAAAGGTATCTCCTCGCTTACCGAGAACCTTGAGAACATCAAGTCATCGATCGTCGAGAACGTGAGCGATCTGTCGGCGATCTCCGAAGAGAATGCGGCAAGCACCGAAGAGGTTACGGCTTCGATGGATACTATAGCGACAAACATGAGGACCATCGCACAGGATACGGACGGCATGAACAATATCGCGAACGAACTCGTGGATTCCGTCGGAACGTTCAAGTTCTGATCATATAAACGATCCACAAAAGGCAGTGGGTATCCGCTGCCTTTTCTTTTGGAAAAAGGAGAGAAGCATGAGAGAATTACCTAAACCCGGACAGGTTTACAGGCACTTCAAAGGTAACATATACAGGATCATCACGCTGGCATCTCATTCCGAGACCGGAGAGATGCTCGTCATCTACAAGCGGGATGATACGGAGGAAAAATCATATGCCAGGCCTCTTGACATGTTCATGAGCGAGGTCGACAGGAAGAAGTATCCGGATGTCAGGGAGAAGTACAGGTTCACGCTGTGCTCGGAAGACGTGCTCTCAGACCTCGGGATCACCGGAGCGGCGTGTGAGGACGCGTCCGGGCTCAATCCTCTTCTCGAGGCATTCCTTGATGCGAAGACGATATCCGAGAAGGTGGACAGGTTCTACGATATGAAGAAGATCGCCGACGATGAGATGCTCTCGGCCGTTGCGGCATCCCTTGATCTTGATATCTCGGGAAGCCGGGATGAGAAAGCCGAAGAGATACTCCGCGCACTCAAGGCCAAAGAGAAATATGAAAGCAACAGGTTGCGCGGGCAGTAAAATTCTTATATAATCATTGGCGTATTTTTGCATAATAACAGCAGTTGAAAGGACGGAACAGATATGTACTCACTCGATATAGTCAAAGAAGCGGATTCCGAGGTCGCTGCGGCGATAGAAGCCGAGATGGCAAGACAGAACAGCCATATCGAACTGATCGCATCGGAAAACTGGGTCAGCAGGGCCGTAATGGCGGCCATGGGGTCTCCCCTTACAAACAAGTACGCGGAAGGTTATCCGGGCAAGAGATATTACGGCGGATGCGATTGTGTTGACGTTGT
>JAFZRD010000119.1 GCA_017620055.1 Lachnospiraceae bacterium | reverse complement strand
TACAGAGTATGGAGATCTATCTGGGAATATATGATATTTGACAGGACATTCCGCCCGTTTTGAACTACGGCGGCGGCAGTTTCATCACAGGAACTCTCTACGGCCAGGATCTTAACGTCACTCATTACCGTCCCCCGGCTCAACAAGCTCCCATCCGAGGATCTTCCAATGCCCCTTTTCGTCTTTTCTCATAATGAAATGTTCCTGGACGGGTGCCACGTTCGTGCCCATCCTGATCGAATATATACAGTACAGCTGCGCCCACTCGCGTCCACCGTACGAATACTCCTGTACATCGGTACTGCTCGATACCGAATAGCTGGATATGACCCTTTTATCCTTCTTCCACGTATCTATATCGAACCTGAGCGCGCTCAGGTAGTCTTCCTCGGTCTGGTTAGCGACAAGTTCATCATCAAACAGCCTTCTGGCAAAGATCGCGAGCCTTGTGAGCTCCTCATCCGTGTATTCTTCTCCGTAGAAGCATCTGGTGATCTCGCTGTACAGTTTGAGCACTTCCTTCGGCGTCGGCGGATAGTTGGTATCAAGATTCCTTGACAGTATCTCCTGCACCGGCGTCATCTGCTGCATCTTGCCGTCCTCAATGGCCTTGTTTCGGTTTGAGATATAGAAAAACAGGCCCACGATCGCGATCGCGAACACAACGAACACTATGAGTATTCTTGCGTGATTCCTGCGTTTCATTCCTTACATCAATCCTCAAACATGAGATCTATGCTGCGGCCGTCCTTGGCCACATGGGTATTCTTAAATACCTTGCGCACTTCCTTCTCGAATTCCTTCGGATAGGAAAGAGACGGCGAATAATGCGTCAGCCACATCTGGCGCGGCTGCGGCTGTGCATCCGCTGCAAGGCGCGCCGCTTCGTAGAAAGTCATATGACGGTGTTCCCTGGCCTTCTCTTCCATTCCCGGCTCGCCGTACATACCTTCGCATATGAAAAGGTCGGCATCCGCTGCCATCTCGCTTATCACCGGAACGGGTCTCGAATCCGTGCAGTACGTGACTTTGAGGCCTTTTCTGGCTGGTCCTATGACCATGTCCGGAGTAAACGTCCTGCCGTCTTCCGTGATCGTCTCGCCCTTCTGGAGCCTGTTCCAGTACGGGAGCGGTATCTCAAGCTCTCTGGCCCTGTCAGCGTCAAACCTTCCGGTCCGAAGCACCCTGAGCGTATATCCGTAACATGTAACATTGTGGCTTACCTTGAAAGCCTCTATCTCGTATCCGTCAAAAGGAAATACCTGCCTCGGCTCTTCGATCTCAAGGAACCTCAGCTCAAACGGGAGCTCCGGGGCTATCGTCCTCAAGGCATTAACGACCCTTACGAGTCCCTTCGGTCCTATCATGGTGATGGGCTCGGTCCTCTCGGAATTGCCTATCGAAAGGAGGAGGCCGGGCAGACCGCTTATATGGTCAGCATGATAATGCGTGAAACAGATGACATCGATCGGATTGGGGCTCCAGCCCTTCTCCTTCATGGCGATCTGTGTACCCTCGCCGCAGTCTATGAGTATGTTGCTGCCGCCCACCCTCATCATCAGCGACGTCAGCCATCTGTACGGAAGCGGCATCATTCCGCCGGTCCCGAGCAAACAAACATCAAGCATTAAATATCACCTGTTGCATATCATCCGTTATCTATTTACTGTCTCAACCAGTATATCGCCGCATCCTCAGCCGGGTTTCTGTAGAACCCGGGACGTACTCCCTCGCTCTCAAACCCCAGGCTTTCGTACAGCCGTATCGCCGGCTCGTTGCTCACTCTCACCTCAAGGGTAAAATCACATGCCCCGAGTTGTCTCCCCGTTTCAAGCAGCTCCGTGAGCATCATCTTTGCTATTCCTCTGCCCCTGTATCCGGGCAATATCATAACATTTGTTATCTCACCTGTTCCGACTATGTTCCTGACTCCGGCAGCACCTATTATCTCTTCCCCGTCATCCGATACATCTGTTGCAACGACGTATCCGGTCTCGGGAAGCTTCAGTGTCTCCCTGTACACCTTCTCCGACCACGGATCGGCAAAGATCATCTTCTCGATCCGGGCAACTTCCGGTATATCGGATTCAGTCATTTTTCTTATTCTGATCATTCTGCTCGGCCTGGGAAAGTCTTAAGTAATCCGGTTTGTGCTCGGCCGCACTCACCGTCTTTCCCTCTCTGTAGTACCTGACAGCCAGAAGCGCGACCGCTCCGGCCCTCTGTCGGTTCATATGAAACGGTGCGAATCTGTACGGCACCGTGATGTTCTTCTCTATCGTCTCCCTGTATACGGGTACCCCGTCACCCAGGAATGTGACCTGTTTGCCATATCCGGCGAGCATCCCGACGACATTTACTATGTCATCGGCAAACCGCTCACGGATAACGGTCAGCTCATCATCCTCATCAAACGTATAGAATCCCGTATATACCTGCTCGCGCCTTGCGTCCATTATCGGACATACGATATCCCGTGTGCCCCACATGTTCATCGCGAGCGCATCAACGGTCGGAACTTCGATCACCGGTTTTTCCAGCGCAAGAGCCAGACCCTTTGCTGTAGCGGATCCGATACGAAGCCCCGTGAACGACCCCGGACCTGCGGCCACCGCAACGGCATCCACCGTTGCAAGGTCTAATTCCGTCATCTTCTTTATCTCGTCAAGCATGGGAAGAAGCGTCTGGGAATGTGTTTTCTTGTGATTGACCGTATATTCGGCTATCAGTGTGTCTTCGGAAGCGATCGCTACCGTGGCAACCAGTCCCGACGAATCGATTGCTATGATCTTCAATTCCAGGTATCCCCGTCAACCGTAATCTTTCTGTAATCAGGTCCCTTTGAAGGATCTTTCGAGATGGCTATCCTTACCGTACCGGCGGGAAGGATTGGTTCGACCAGATCGGCCCATTCCATCACGGATATCCCGTCACCGTAGAAGTAATCCTCGTATCCGATCTCGTCCATCTCAGAGATATCCCCGATCCTGTAAACGTCAAAATGATACAGCGGGAGTCTCCCGCTCTCGTATATCTGTACAAATGTATATGTGGGGCTGGTGATCGGCTCGTCTATTCCGAGTCCCTTCGCAAAACCCTTGGTAAATGCGGTCTTTCCGACACCAAGATCCCCGGTGAGGGCTATGATATCTCCCTTCTTTGCCTTACCGGCCAGCTTTGAGGCTAACTCATATGTGTCTTTTTCACTGAAGGATTCCGTTATCACCTTATATTCACCTGTTTCGGATCCATATGGGTACTTATGATCCTGATTACGTCATCCTTTTTATCCCCCATATCCTCCTTCGGGAATATGCAGGCATTCACCCTGTTCGTATAGAGGATAACGGACCGGCTCGTCGATACAGCCCTGTACATCCGGCTCCACTCAAGACTCTCTGAATTCTCACCACTCGTCACGGTGATCCCTTTATCATCCACCCTGTAATGAAGCAGGTCCTTGAAAGCCTCATTGTTGTTCACCTGTCTTCTTGCCCTGTAATACAGCGCAACGGGCTGATAGAGCACGCAGACAACGCCGGCAACAAGGTATAACCATTGTCCGTACATGAAAAATCCCACTATCAGCAGTATTCCGAGAAGCTCACCGACTATCCCCGCGAACGATGTGAACGTATGGCGCATCATGTAGTCATACATCGTGCCCGTAGTCATCTTAACGTCAAATTCTACGCTCATATGTCACCCCGGAGATCTTTGTAGAACTGGACCATCGTCATCGTCTGGTATGGCACCACCCACAGAAAGGCTATTCCGAAGCTTAATACCGCCAAAAACCAGTACCCGATAAATGACAGTGTCATGTAGAAATACCTGAACTTGTTACCCTTCATCAGGGATATGCTCCCGCTCATGATCTCGGTCACGCCGGTTTCGGGCTCGTCAAGATATATCAAAAAGCTCATCGAGAGCATTATATCTATAAATACCGAAACGGCAAATCCAGCAATGTACAGAATTATCCACAGCAGAAACTTCCTTCCGTCAAAGTGTGCATCCGCACCTGTCCCTATGACCAGTCCTCTTCCCGATACGATCATTGCGGGAAGAAGTAAGAGGAACTGCGCCGCGGTCATGACAAAACTGACGATTATCACTTTGTCCGGATGAGTGCGGAATACATGGAACAGATCGGACAGTACGGGACGCTCGCCATACGCGATCCTGCGCATTATCTGGATATATCCGACCGTAAAAAGCATCGTGACGATCGCAATGACCATACCGAACACCTGGGATATCACCTGACCCCACAGGTTGGACTCCAAAACATTGCTGCCATCCTTCATAAAGCCGGTCGTTATCGCCGACATGAGTATGATCATTATCACGTAAACGAGCACAAAAAGAAGGGCAAAGGAACCGGTGGCTATTCCGTAGTTGCCAAGTAACTGATCCTTTGCCTTTGCCTTCAAATCAGATATCGATGTTCTGTTCATCAGAAAAAATGCTCCTAAACCGTTATATTAACCCGCAAGATCGATACTCTGCCCCACAAGTCCGAGGGCATCGTTCGCCTTTTTATTCTGAGTGTACGGGTTCTTCTCATTGTTGTACTTGATCATCGTGGTGGTTGTGCCACCCGATACGTACGTTCTTCCGCATTCGGGACATACCGCTGTATGTATCGCAACACTCGCATTGATGACCTTGCCGCCGTCCTGGGCAGCCTTGGAATAAGCATTTGACACATGCTCCTGCTCATGTCCTCTTACTCTTGCCGCAGCGGCTTCCGGAGAGATGTGCTGAGCCGTCTTGAACGATACGTTCTCATCGGAACCGTCCTGATATTTCCTCTCCTTGCACGTCTGGCACTCCGCAGGCGAAGACCTGCGGCCGGGAGCTACCTTCGTCGATTCGCCGGGATTCTTGATCACCTCGGCCCTGCCGGTATCGGACGTGCCGCCTGCTGCCGAAGCACCTGCCGCGTATCCGCCGTATATAAACCCTGAAAAAGGTGTATTACCGTATCCGCTTATACCACCGATCATAGGCATCCTCCTTCTAAAGGTCTCCCTCCTCGATCATTTTCCTGAACTGCTCATACGTTTCATCTCCGTATATCTGTCTGAACAGCTCCTCGTCCTGATCGAGCGACTTCTCCATCTGCTCCCTGAAGTTCTCACGGAACATCGGATTGGTCTTGTACATAAAGATCGGAAATGCGATCATAAATACCATGAGTATCACCGAGACTCCCATTCCGACCGCGGAAAGGATCAGTCCCGTTTTGGCTCTCGGCCGGAGCACCTTCTCAGCTCCTTTGGACAAGAGCGCCAGCACTATACCTATCGCCGAAAACACGAACGGGCAACAGCAAAGTGTTGAAAACAGCGAGATTATCCCCAATATCAGAGATGCTGTGGCAAGCCTGTCGGCTGCCCTTTCACGTTCATTGTACTGAGGTGTTTCAAATTCCATTTCGCGCTTGCCAATCCTGTCATTTCGACATAGTTATAGTTACTAACATTATATCACAAAAATCCCCGTTGCAACATAAAAAGACGGGAGATTTCCCGTCTTTACACTTTTTAAAGGTCGCTCGTGCATCTGAATCGATTTCATCGATGAGCACTCGCGGTGCAGGAAGGAATCCCCCCGCAAGCGGGTCCCTCCTTCCAGCCTAGTCTTCAAGTCCGAACATATCGTGGATCACGTTCATCGCCTTTTCGACTTCCTTCTCATCGATAAGGACCGTGACCCTTATCTCGGAGGTCGAGATCATGCGGATGTTGATATTTGCGTTATACAGGCACTCGAACATCTTCGATGCGACACCGGGGTTGCTCATCATTCCCGCGCCGACGATCGAAACCTTTGCAACCTTGGAATTCGTATCAACAGACTCCATGTTGAGGCTGTCCTTGATCCCCTCGATGGCATCAAGTGCATCTTTCTCCATATCCCTCGGGATCGTGAAGGTGATATCCTTTGTATTATTACGTCCGATCGACTGAAGGATCATGTCCACGTTGATGTTCGCCTTGGCAAGGGCATCAAACAGCCTGAACGCGACACCGGGCTTATCTTCAAGGCCCACAACGGATATCCTGGTAACATTTTTATCGGCGGCAACGCCGGAAACAAGCATTCTCTCCACTTTAACAACCTCCTTAATAACGGTACCTTCAGCTTCTGACATGCTGGAGCGCACAACAAGTTTAACGCCGTATTTTCTCGCCAGTTCCACGGAACGGTTATGAAGCACTCCGGCACCGAGTGTAGCCAGATCGAGCATCTCGTCATACGTGATCTCTTTAAGCTTCCTTGCCTTCTTGACGATCCTGGGATCAGCGGTATATACGCCTTCCACGTCCGTGAATATCTCACATTTGTCCGCATGAAGCGCAGCCGCCAGAGCCACAGCGGTCGTATCCGAGCCGCCGCGTCCGAGGGTCGTGTAATCGTCATATTTATTGACACCCTGGAATCCCGTTATAATAACGATCTTCTTAAGATCGAGCTCATTACGGATCCTCTCGGTGTCTATCCTCTTAAGTCTTGCGTTTCCGTATACGCTTGTCGTATGCATCGCCACCTGATATGCGTTGAGCGACACGCACGGTACTCCCAGAAGGTCCATCGCCATTGCCATCATGGCAACGCTGACCTGCTCACCCGTAGTCATGAGCATGTCAAGCTCACGCCTCGGAGGATTGGGATTGATGTCCTTTGCCATGTCGATCAGGACATCCGTCTGCTTTCCCATCGCGGACAGGACCACAACAACATCATTTCCCGCTTTGTAATCGGCTATGCACCGCTTCGCAACGTTCATGATGCGTTCCTTGTCGGCAACCGATGTGCCGCCGAACTTCTTTACAACCAGCATTTCTTATCTCCTCGTGATGATTTATGTGCTCTCCCGCTTCAGATACTGCTCTCAAGCCTGATGCTCGAGATGACCTGCGGAATGTTCTTCAAATGTTCGTCAAATGATTTTTCCGTAAGGGATCCGGTTACAAATCCGAACTCGTTCGAAACGTCTTCGGGCTCTATGTATTCGACCGTACCGAACTCCTTTGCTATCGCGCCTTCGGCTGCGGCACGATCTCCCGATACGCGGACAAAGAACCGTCTCGTCGCGTTCTCGATACCCGTAAGTTCAAGATCTTCCTTCGACCAGAACGTGTAAATGTGTTTGCCCGTATGCTTTGCGGCATCCACGATATCCGCGACCACCGCGCATGCCGTCGGAAGCTTTCCTGCACCGCTTCCGTAGAACATTACGTCCCCGATCTGGCTGCCTTTGACAAATATCGCGTTGTAAACACCGCTGACACTGTAGAGCGGATGGGACGCGCTCACGAAGAACGGTGCCACCATCGCAAAGTACTTACCGTCCTCGACGGTGCTCTGCGCCAGAAGCTTGATCGCGCAGTTCATCTTCTTCGCATATTTGATGTCCGTGGCGGTTATCTTTGATATTCCTTCCGTGTATATGTCCTCGTAGTTCACATTCTTTCCGAACGCAAGCGACGAAAGTATCGCTATCTTCCTGCACGCATCGTATCCCTCGATATCGGCCTCGGGATCTCGCTCCGCATATCCGAGCTCCTGTGCCGTGGCAAGTGCCTTGTCAAATTCCCAACCTTCGTTTGCCATCTGGGTAAGGATATAGTTGGTCGTGCCGTTCAGTATGCCCTTTATCTCAAGTATCCTGTCTGCCGTGAGCGACGAATTGATCGGACGGATGACCGGTATGGCTCCCCCGACGCTCGCCTCAAACAGGAAGTTTACATTGTTTTCCCTTGCTATCCCGATGAGCTCGGGGCCGTGAGTCGCAACAAGCTCCTTGTTCGATGTGCACACGCTCTTTCCGGCCAGAAGGCTCTTCCTGACGAACGTATACGCAGGCTCGACTCCGCCCATCACCTCAACGACTATCTTTACTTCCGGATCATTTAAGATGACATCGAAATCATGGACGAGTATCTTCTCCACCCGGTCCCCGGGAAAATCACGGAGATCAAGTACATACTTGATGTTTATCTCATCTCCCGCCTTGACGTTGATGGCGTCATTATTCTCGTCTATAACCTCGACCACTCCGGATCCGACCGTACCGTAGCCCAGGACTGCTATGTTTGTCATATATTTCCTCCGTTAACGTCAGGCGCCGCCGTTCGCTATCCACTTAAGATAAGCGTTGATGAACGGATCGAGATACCCGTCGAGTACAGCGTCCGCCTGCGCGACTTCCTGATTCGTCCTTGTATCCTTGACCATCGTGTAGGGCTGAAGCACATATGATCGTATCTGACTGCCCCATGCGATGTCCTTGACCTCTCCGCGGATGTCGGAAAGCTTTTCGGCGTTTTCCTCCTTCTTCAGGAGATACAGCTTTGCCTTCAGCATCTGCATGGCCTTGTCCTTGTTCTGGAACTGGCTCCTCTCGTTCTGGCACTGTACTACGATACCCGTAGGGATATGCGTAATTCGGATAGCAGAACTCGTCTTGTTGATATGCTGCCCGCCGGCTCCCGATGAACGGTAGGTATCTATCCGAAGGTCATCCTCGTTGATATCGACGTCAAGATCTTCTTCTATATCGGGCATGACATCAAGCGATACAAAGCTTGTCTGGCGCTTGCCCTGCGCGTTAAAAGGCGATATGCGCACGAGTCTGTGCACACCCTTTTCTCCTTTGAGATAACCGTACGCGTTCGTACCGTTGATCTGGAACGTGACCGATTTGATGCCGGCCTCGTCTCCGTCGAGCATATCGAGCACATCAACGGCAAATCCCTTTTTCTCGGCATAACGGCTGTACATCCTGAACAGCATCCCCGCCCAGTCACAACTCTCCGTTCCGCCGGCTCCCGCATTGAGACGCAGGATCGCGTTGTTGTGGTCATACTCTCCCGACAGGAGTGTACTGATACGGAGATTATCGAGTTTCTCGGTGAATTCCGTAAACTCTGCCTGGATATCCGGTATCAGGGCCTCGTCGTTCTCCTCATACGCCATCGCGATGAGCTCGCCTATGTCCGAATGCTGGGTCTTGAGCTCATTGATCGAATTGACCGTGTCCTCGAGATCCTTGAGTTCCTTCGACATCCTCTGGGCTCTTTCGTTGTCATCCCAGAATGTCGGAACTTCCATCTCGCGGCGCAGTTCTTCGATACGCTGCTCCTTGTCGGTCACCCCGAGGCTTGATTCAAGTTCGGCGAGGGGGCCGGCAAGATTGCCCAATTCAACTTTTATCTGATCTAACTCTACCATTGTCCATCCCCGCTCAAACGGCGCTCCGCCTGTCAAGACTACCGTCTTGACATACCGCAGCACTGCTTATATTTCTTGCCCGAGCCGCACGGACAAGGATCGTTCGGATATACCTTGTCGGCATCGCGCTTCACGCTCTTCTTCGGGCCGGTATCATCCTTGTTGGTTCCCGTGATCTTGGCAACTTCCTCACGTTCGACCTTCTGCTCGACACGGATGTGGAAGAGCACTCTGACGGTCTCTTCGCTTATCGCGTCGGTCATGGCATTGAACATATCGTAACCGGTCATCTTGTACTCGACAAGCGGGTCTCTCTGACCGTATGCCTGCAGTCCTATACCCTGACGGAGCTGGTCCATATCGTCGATATGATCCATCCACTTTCTGTCTATTACCTTGAGAAGGATGACACGCTCGATCTCTCGGATCTGCTCGGGTGACGGGAACTCAGCCTCCTTGGTCTCGTATATCTTGACGACCTCTTCCTTGAGCTTATGAATTAGCTGCTCTTTCTTCATATCCCTAATATCGGGAGTCTTGATCTCCTCAACCGGAACAGTCGCACGAAGATGCTGGTTAAGCTCGGCAAGATCCCAGTCCTCGGGATTCGATACGTCTCCGATGCACATCTCGACCGTGTTCTCGACGAACTCGGTCGCCATCTTAAATATGACATCCCTCATGCTCTCGCCGTCAAGCACACGTCTTCTCTCGGCGTAGATGATCTCTCTCTGCTCGTTCATGACCTGGTCGTACTCAAGCAGGTTCTTTCTGACACCGAAGTTGTTACCCTCTATCCTCTTCTGGGCTTTCTCGATCGCGCTCGTGAGCATCGAATGCTCGATCTGCTCGTTCTCGGGAACGCCGAGTGCATTGAATATGTTCATGAGTCTGTCGGATCCGAACAGTCTCATCAGATCGTCCTCGAGCGAGATGAAGAATCTCGACTCACCGGGATCACCCTGACGTCCGGAACGGCCTCGCAGCTGATTGTCTATACGTCTTGATTCATGACGCTCGGTACCTATGATCTTAAGTCCGCCCGCTGCCCTTGACTGCTCGTCAAGCTTGATATCGGTACCACGGCCGGCCATGTTCGTTGCGATCGTGACGGCTCCGTGAACTCCGGCCTCCGCAACGATCGCCGCTTCAAGTTCATGGAACTTCGCGTTGAGGACTTTATGCTCTATACCGCGCTTTGTCAAAAGCTTTGACAGTTCCTCCGAAGCCTCGATCGTGATCGTACCGACAAGTATCGGCTGGCCCGTCTTGTGGGCTTCCTCGATCTCGTTGCAGATCGCGAACAGCTTTTCTTTTCTCGTCTTGTATACCGCATCCTGCAGATCGATCCTGGCGATCGGCTTGTTCGTCGGTATCTCTATAACGTCCATTCCGTATATGTCACGGAATTCCTTCTCCTCGGTAAGAGCCGTACCGGTCATACCGCATTTTTTCTCGAATTTGTTGAAGAAGTTCTGGAACGTGATCGTTGCAAGTGTCTTGCTCTCACGCTTTACCTTAACGTGCTCCTTCGCCTCGATCGCCTGATGCAGTCCGTCCGAATAACGCCTTCCGGGCATTATACGTCCGGTGAACTCATCGACTATCAGAACCTCATCGTCCTTGACGACATAGTCCTGATCCCTGAACATCAGGTTATGCGCACGGAGCGCAAGGATAACGTTATTCTGTATCTCAACATTCTCGGAATCCGCAAGGTTCTCGATCTGGAAGAACTTCTCGACTTTGGCCACACCCTGGGCGGTAAGCGTAACGAACTTGTCTTTTTCGTTAACGATAAAATCACCCGTCTCTTCTCTCTCGATACCCATGATGGCATCCATCTTGGACAGATCTTCCATATCCTCGCCTCGCTTTAACTGGCGGGCAAGAACATCGCAGACTTCGTAGAGCTTCGTGGATTTGCCGCTCTGACCCGAGATGATGAGCGGTGTACGTGCTTCGTCGATAAGGACCGAGTCGACCTCATCGATGATGGCATATGCAAGCTCGCGAAGAACGAGCTGCTCTTTATAGATGACCATGTTGTCACGAAGGTAATCGAATCCGAGCTCGTTGTTCGTGACGTAGGTGATATCGCAGTTATAAGCGGCGCGGCGCTCCTCCGGCTTCATCGAGTTGAGAACGACTCCGACGGTAAGGCCGAGGAATTCATGAACCTGCCCCATCCACTCCGCGTCACGGTTAGCCAGGTAATCATTGACGGTAACGACATGAACACCGCGTCCGGTAAGCGCGTTCAGGTATGCCGGAAGCGTTGCCACGAGCGTCTTACCTTCACCCGTTCTCATCTCCGCGATACGACCCTGGTGAAGGATGATACCGCCGATGAGCTGAACCGGATAATGCTCCATGTCAAGAACACGTCTTGCAGCCTCACGCACTGTCGCATACGCTTCGGGAAGAAGGCTGTCAAGACTCTCCCCGTCATTGTATCTCTTCTTGTACTCGATAGTGAGCGCACGAAGCTGAGAATCGGACATCTCCATCATCTTCGGACGGAGTGATTCTATCTTCTCAACAAGCGGCATCACAAGCTTCACTTCACGTTCGCTGTGAGTACCGAATATCTTTTCAATAATGTTCATATCATAATCTCCTGAGGATAAAGTGAAGTTCCGATGAAAAATCACTCCGGTCGAGAACCTGTTGCAGTTCATCCATCAGAGGCACGAACTTCTCCGAGAAATACTGCGAAAATTCCTGATTGTTGTTCTTCTGCATTGAAACCATGAGGAACCTGTACAGATCGTTTATGTCGGATCCGAAGCGCCATTCGTATGCGATCTCGAATCCCATCCTCTGTGCCATCTTCTCCACGGATTCATCGGTGAACAGATGTGTATGTGTTCCGCCTGTGTGACGGTTGTAACCGTTTGCGAACGCTACCTCAAAGCAGCTCGAGAACGAGAACATCGGTACCGATGCGAACAGGTATCTGATATTGCTGTTCTCCCTGATCGCTTCTATGTTCTCATCAAGATGAACGAGATGCTCCAGTACACCGATCGCGGTGATAACGTTTGCGTCCGTTTTCCTTATGTAGTCAATGGAATCGGTCAGTCCGACGTGTGTGAGTATATCCTCTTCATTGACCGAATTGCCGTATGCCACTTCGCTGTCGGACACATCGATCCCGACGGCTTTCATGCCGAGCTGTCTGACCGCTGAAACAAAATATCCGCAGCCGGCACCTATATCGAGGATGTTAACATCCTCAGCTTCAACTCCCTCATGCTTTAAGCAGTCCCGCAGATACTCTGCCTTGGGAGCATATATCATGTCGCGTCTTCTTAAATAACTCTCTTTGTCCGCGGCGCTGTAGTTCTTCGAGTAGTCGTCCTCAACGTAGACCTTGCTCGCAAAATCATCCGTATCTTCGCACTCGCTGTTTAAGTGTCCGCAGTTCGGGCACTCTATGTAACCGATGCGATGGCTCACATACAGCGGCTTGCCAAGTTCACGGCCGCATATCTTGCACTTCGTACGCTTCGGCTGCATCAGGAGCACGTCAGCCATACCGTCGGCCATGTCGAGCATTCCGTCGTTGTTATCAAAGAAGTTTGTCTTTAAGGTGTTCAGATCACCGAAAGGTTTGCTGTATTTTTTCTTGATGCTCATCAGAACCCCATCTCTTCAAACCATTTAAGCCCCTCGAACTGTGTCGGAAAATAGCGATTTTCCGTACGGGGAGTGTTACTCATCTGTTTATGTTTGTAAGACTGTACCGATACTTCGTAGGAATTGCCCTCGATATATGCGATATACTTGCATCCGCACGCTTCGAGGTTGCGGTGCAGTTCCACATACTGGATACTTCCCTTGGGGCTTACCTGCTCGAGTTCCTCGATGAAAGCCATATAAACGAAACCTTTGTCATCATGCCAGTCCTTTGACATCTCGACAATGGTCTCATACAGCCATGCGATCTCGTGAGCATGCGCCACACCGGTACCTTTGGAATAAACGATCCTTCTGCCGTCATCGGCCGTCCAGACCTTAAAACATCCTACTTCCTTCTCCATTCAAAACCTCCGTTATCTTACCCGACCTAAACATCGATTATACATGATTTTCACGCTCAAAGCAACGAATTGTCAACACAGAACGTACCTTTTGGCACACTGTGTGATACACGAGCGCAAGCACTGTCGTACCCGCAAATACGCATACGACAAAGATCGGCATTCCGATCCCCGGATCCTTTATCACCCTGCCGGGAAAATCAAGGAAGAGCGGTCTGAATATAAGGATAGCCATCAGGTTCATCATGTATGTATCAAGCGAATACTTCCCGAAGAACCGGGAGACGGGGTTTAGTGACCGGACCTTCATGGAAAAGACAAGTATGTAGACCGTGAATAACACCACATGCGGCATCTGGGTGAAGTAGCATATGATCTTCTCGGTTATGGCGGGACCGTTTCCGGCAAACTCCGACCAGTATCCGAATTCACCCTGCATGATCGTCGTAAGGATATCGGCTGCAACAGTCAGAATGATGATGGCGGCAAGCTTGACCGGATATTTTTTCATGAAGAATCCGGTTATCTTCTCTTCATAAGTCTCATATATCATTCCGAGCAGGAACGCGATCTGGGAATTGACCCACCACTCTCCCGACAGCCAGAACACTTTCATCTGCATCCACCATTTGTCGGAATCCGCCGAATAGGGGTTCATCCACCAGTTCGGCTCGCTCCCGGCCCACCAGGGAAAATGGCCGCCGACGCAGAAGATCATTCCCATGCAGATTATGACCGCCAGCATATATGTGAACTTGCGTCCCCGGGAAGCACTGCCCCTGAAGATGAAATAAAAGGCAACATACAGTATCGCAAGTACGATCGGATACCATGCATATTCGTTCATCATCGTCAGTCCGATCAGATTGGTGACCCACTGGAGAGGCTCCAGACGATTATGCGTGATCAGATTGAAGATGCCGTAGAACACGACACTCACATAAAACGGAACTATGACAACGGGAAGACGCTTTTTAAGAAATCCGTCAAGATAATCCGGCTTCGTATCAAGATTCTTGAGAAGTCCGTAACCGGAAGAGAAAAAGAACAGCGAAACAAAAAGGTAACCTGCGTTCAAAAACAACGACAGCTCACCTTTTGACTGAAAAAGTTCTTCCTGGGATATGTGGTGCAGTATGACACCTATCGCCGCGAAGCCCCGCACGGAAAGCATGACATCCTTTGTAAGATAATCGGAATGAAAGCTTCCCCTGCGAGCTACGGATATACCCCAAAGAAAAAGTATCAAACAAATAAAATATATGACATATGATAAATACATTATTATCTCTGCCTAGTAAGGCTTTGCTTCCTCTTCCCTGTTCATGACACGAAGTCCGCCCTGTGCAAGAGCCAGAAGCTCGTCCTCGCCGGGATATACGGTGAACGGTGCGATCCACTCGCAGCGCTCTTTCAGTCCTGCAACAACCGCCTTATCGTATGCGATACCGCCGGTCACGATTATCTGATCGACTTTACCGCTCAAAACACATGCCATCGAACCGATATCCTTGGACATCTGAAGGATGAACGCATCCCTGTATTCCTTGGCCTTTGCGTCGCCGTCATCTACCATTTTGTCAACGTCACGCATGTCGTTCGTGCCAAGGTACGCATTGAATCCGCCTTCACCGACAAGCATCTTGTATACTTCCTTCTCGGTATACTTTCCGGAGAAGCACATCTTCACGAGTGCTCCGGGAGGCACCGCACCGGCACGCTCCGGTGAGAATGCACCGTCTCCGTCAAGTGCGTTGAATATGTCTATAACCTTGCCGTTCTTATGAGGTCCGACCGAACAGCCACCGCCCATATGAACGACGATAAGGTTCAGGTCCTCGTACTTCTTACCGACCTCTTTGGCGTAACGCTTAGCAACGGCCTTCTGATTGAGAGCGTGGAACTTGCTCACTCTCGGAAGTGCGGGAGATCCCGAATATCTTGCAATATCCATCATCTCATCGACAACAACGGGATCAACGATGTATGAAGGGATCGAAAGGCTGTCGCCTATCTCTCTTGCAAGAATACCGCCGAGATTGGATGCATGCTGTCCCTGAACACCGACCTTAAGGTCCTCAAGAAGCGCATCCGTTACCTCATATGTTCCTCCGGGGATCGGCTTTAACATACCGCCGCGGCCCACAACGAAATCAAGGGTATTGATATCGAAGTTCTTCTCCTTCAGGAAATTAAGGATTATATCCTTACGAAAATCCTTCTGCGCGAATATCGACTCGTATGAGTTGATCTCTTCCGTCGTGTGACGGAGCGTCTCGTCGAACAGGAGGTTTTCGTCTTCGAATATACCGATCTTTGTCGATGTGGAACCCGGGTTGATGATCAAACTTTTAAGTCCCATAATTTTCTCCTTATTTCTTCAGTTCGTGTGCAACGATAGCCGCGAGCGCGATCGAATTGACCTTCGTCTCGAACGTGTCGGCACGGCTCGTCAGAACGACGGGCGCCTTCGTACCCGTGAGGATACATCCGTTCTTCATGTTCTCGACAACCTGCGTCATGCACTTGTATACGAGGTTTCCAGCGTGAAGATCGGGGAAGATGAGAATATCAGCGTCTCCGGCAACCTTGCGGTCCATCGCTCCCTTTTCCTCGGCAGCGGCCGGGAACAGGGCGATATCAAGAGACAGAGGACCCTCAACGATACAGTCCTTGATCTCTCCGTTATCCTGCATCTTGGAAAGCTCGTCGGCTTCAACCGTGATCGGCATCTTCGGATTGACGGTCTCGGTACAACACACAACTGCTGCCTTGGGATTCTCAACACCGCATGCTCTTGCGACATTCGAAGTGTACTCGATTATGCACTTCTTCTCCTCGAGTGTCGGGTAAGGGATGAATGCAACGTCCGATAAGAACAGCACTCTGTCAACCTTCGGCACTTCGATAACGCAGACGTGCGAAAGGGGCTTGCCGGTACGAAGACCGACTTCCTTATTGAGCACGCTCTTGAGGAAAGTTCCGGTCGGAAGCAGACCCTTCATGTAGATGTCGGCCTTGCCCTCGGATACGATCGAAACCGCCTTTGTTGCAGCCTCGGCCTCATCCTCAACATTGATGATCTCGTACTCATCCATGTTCATGCCAAGCTCCGCACCTATGGCACGGATCTCGGCTTCGTTACCCACGAGTATCGCATCTGCGATGTCGCGTTCCTTCGCAGCTTTGACAGCCTCAAGCACTGCCTTGTCCTGCGCGACAGCTATAGCAACCTTCTTTTTGCTGATCGTTTTGATCTTCGCAAGAAGGTCATCAAAATTCTTAACCATTAAAATGTCACCTCTGTATCTTACTTCTTGGCAGCTACTGCAGCCTTAACCTCTTCTGTAAGCTTCGGAACGATCTTGTTGAGATCGCCTACGATACCGAAGTCCGCAACGTCGAATATCGGAGCATCCTCATCCTTGTTGATGGCGATGATGATATCGGATTCTTCCATACCTGCAACGTGCTGGATGGCACCTGAGATACCGATAGCAAAGTAAACATTCGGACGTACCGTCTTACCTGTCTGGCCTACCTGGAGTTCCTTCGGCTTCCAGCCCGAATCAACAACCGCACGTGAGCATGAAACCTGTCCGCCGATAGCTACCGCAAGGTCCTCAAGGATCTTGAAGTTCTCGGGTGAACCTACGCCACGTCCGCCTGATACGAGGATCTTCGCATCCATGATATCCTTGATATCCGATACAGCCTTAACGACTTCCTTGATCTCGACATAACGGTCATTCTTCGTAAATCCGGGATTGTACTCGATAACCTCTGCCTTAGCACCCTTCTTCGGCTCGATCTTCTGCATAACGCCGGGACGTACCGTTGCCATCTGAGGACGGTTGTAAGGGCATGCGATCGTAGCGATCGTGTTTCCGCCGAATGCCGGACGTGTCATGAGGAGCTGGTTGTGAAGCTGCTCATCTTCTTTTCCGGGAACGGGCTGAAGAGGAAAATCACCTATATCAAGAACAGTACAGTCTGCCGTAAGACCCGTTGCAACCCTTGCGGAAACAGTAGGGCCGAGGTCACGGCCGATAGCCGTTGCACCTACGAGCATGATCTCGGGCTTGTACTCGTTGATGACCGATGCAAGTGCATGTGCATAAGGCTCTGTTCTGTAATCCTTGAGCTCGGGATCGTCAACGACGATTACCTTGTCTGCACCGTACTCTGCGAGATTGTCCGCAAGACCCTTAACACCTGATCCGATAAGGACTGCGGTAACATCTGTCTTTAAGGGCTCGGCAAGTTCTCTTGCCTTTCCCAGAAGTTCGTAAGCGATACCGCTCACTTCGTTATCTACCTGCTGCGCGAATACATATACACCTTTGTACTGCGCGATCGTTTCTGGACTCATATTCATAATTATTCACCACTTTCCTTTACTATAGATTAGATGACATGCTTCTCTTTTAACTTACCCACGATGTAGCTAACTGCATCTTCGGGTGAATCGGGTACGACCTTCTCGCCTGCTCCCTTACGAACCTTGTCGGAAGCCTTTGCGATCTTTGTAGGTGAACCGTTAAGACCGAGGTTGCCGTCCTCAACATCCTTGAGGTCTGCTCTACCCCATGTCGTGATGTCAGCCTGAACTGCATCGAAGATACCGCCGGGTGTCATGTATCTGGGCTCGTTAAGTTCGGAAAGTGCCGTGATCAGGCAGGGAAGCTTAGCCTCGACCATATGATATCTGTCATCGTACTGACGCTTAACCGTAACCTTGTCACCGTTGAGCTTGATCTCCTGTGCATATGAGATAACGGGAATACCGAGATGCTCTGCGATCTGGGGACCGACCTGAGCCGTATCACCGTCGATAGCCTGACGGCCCGTGATGATAAGATCGTAATCCATGTTGCGGAGCGCACCGGCAAGTGTTGTTGATGTTGCCCATGTATCTGCGCCGCCGAGTACTCTGTCCGTTACGAGAACCGCATCGTCCGCACCCATTGCAAGTGCCTCGCGAAGAACATCTGATGCCTTCGGAAGACCCATCGTGAGAACGGTTACGTGTGCGTTATACTGATCCTTTAATCTGAGAGCTGCTTCAAGACCTGCCTTGTCGTCGGGATTCATGATGGCAAGCATTGCACCTCTGTCAAGTGTTCCGTCGGGATTGAACTTAACGCCGCCCTTTGTATCCGGAACCTGTTTGATACAAACTACTACTTTCATCTATATTTCCTCCTACCTTACTTGAGTAATGCAGCGCTTATTACCATACGCTGAACTTCCGATGTTCCTTCGTAGATCTCCGTGATCTTCGCATCACGCATCATGCGCTCAACATCGTATTCCTTGATGTATCCGTAACCGCCGTGAAGCTGTACGCACTTCGTGGTAACTTCCATGGCGACCTCTGCAGCGTAAAGCTTTGCCATTGCGGCTTCAACGCCGTATGCGCTCTTGCCGTCCTTCTGGAACTGATCCTTGGCACGTGCTGCCTTGTAAACGAGAAGTCTTGCAGCCTCAACCTTTGTAGCCATATCGGCGAGCTGGAACTGCGTGTTCTGGAACGCTCCGATCGAACGTCCGAACTGCTTTCTTTCCTTAACGTACTGGATGGTCGTCTCAAGTGCGCCTGCGGCAAGTCCGAGTGCCTGAGCTGCGATACCGATACGTCCGCCGTCAAGTGTATGCATGGCGATATTGAAGCCCTTGCCCTGCTTGCCGAGGAGATTGTCCTTCGGGATACGGCAGTCCGTGAAGATAAGTTCGTATGTTGAAGATGCGCATATACCCATCTTGTTCTCTTTTGTTCCGAATGTGAATCCGGGAGTACCCTTCTCAACGATGAATGCTGAGATCTCCTTCATCATCTTGCCGCGCTTCTCGATCTTGCCTGTAACGGCGAAAATCACGTAGACGTCAGCTTCCTTACCGTTCGTGATGAAGCACTTGCTTCCGTTGAGTACCCACTCGTCTCCGTCAAGGACAGCCTTTGTCTGCTGACCCTGAGCGTCTGTTCCGGCACCGGGCTCGGTAAGACCGAACGCGCCGAGCTTCTCACCTTTTGCAAGGGGAACTACATATTTCTGCTTCTGTTCGTCGGTACCGAATGTCATGATGGGATCCACGCAAAGAGATGTATGTGCGGAAACGATAACGCCTGTGGTACCGCATACCTTTGACATCTCCTCAACGCACATTGCGTATGTGAGAACATCACAACCCTGTCCGCCAAGCTCCTTGGGAACGGGAATACCTAAGAATCCGTACTTTGCAAGTTTGTCAACAGTCTCTCTCGGAAATCTGTGTTCCTGGTCGATCTCCTGTGCAAGAGGCTTTACTTCCGTTTCGGCAAAATCTTTGAAAAGCTGTCTTGCCATTTCATGTTCTTTTGATAAAGAAAAATCCATGATCTAAATCCTCCGTTGTATATAATTAATTGACTTTATTAAAATGCAGGTGTCTTGGTGCGGTCTTCATTATAGATGTAGAATCCCTTGCCACTCTTAACACCGAGGTTACCGCCGCGAACCATCTTTCTGATAAGAGGGCATGCCCTGTACTTGGAATCACCTGTCTCGTTGTAAAGAACGTCCATGATCGCAAGGCAGATATCAAGTCCGATAAAATCACCGAGCTCAAGGGGTCCCATGGGATGGTTTGCACCGAGCTTCATAGCGGCATCGATACCTTCGACATCCGAAACACCTTCCATCTTGATGAATGCTGCTTCGTTGATCATCGGGATCAGGATACGGTTAACGACAAAGCCTGCTGCTTCATTGACCTGAACAGCGGTCTTGCCGATCTCGGCTGAGATCTTCTTGATCGTCTCAACAGTCTCGTCGGGTGTGTTTACACCTGCGATGACCTCAACAAGCTTCATACGGTCTGCGGGATTGAAGAAGTGCATACCGATCATCGGTCTTGACAGACCGTTTCCGATCTCCGTGATCGAAAGAGATGATGTGTTTGATGCAAACACACATCCGGGCTTGCAGATCTCGTCAAGCTCCTTGAATGTTGTCTTCTTGACTTCCATATTCTCAAATGCGGCTTCAACGATAAGATCGCAGTCCTTGCAGAGATTCTCCTTAAGGCCGGGTACGATCCTTCCGATGATCGCATCTGCCTGCTCTCTTGTCATCTTCTCTTTGGCAACAAGCTTGTCATAACCTTTGATGATCTTGTCCTTGCCGCCTTCAGCCCACTCCTGCTTGATATCGCAGAGCATAACTTCATAACCGTCAACCTGTGCAAAAGCCTTTGCGATGCCCTGGCCCATTGTGCCGGCACCAATGATTCCAACCTTCATTTTGTTTCCTCCTGATTTATTGATTACTTATTCTGAAAAGGTACTACCTTAAGCTTCTTCTCTTTGTCTTTCTCAAGGAAGTTCGCCATTCCGGCTCTCTGATCCTCTGTCTCGAAGCAGTCGCCGAACAGCTTTTCTTCTATAACAATGGCCTTGTCCATATCAACCTGGAGACCGTCGTTGATCGCCTTCTTGCAGTTACGTACCGCTATAGGTGCGTTAGCCGCGATACCCGATGCCATCTTGAGTGCCGCTGCCATAAGAGCATCCTTGGCGCTTACGGTAACTTCTCCGGCTTCGTTGACCTCAGCCTTTACAACCTGATTGACAAGTCCGATCCTGTATGCCTCATCGGCCTTGATGTTTCTTGCCGTGTATATGAGCTGCTTTGCCATGCCCGGAGATACGAGTCTTGCAAGTCTCTGTGTTCCGCCGAATCCCGGTGTGATCCCGAGGCCAACCTCAGGCTGTCCGAATACAGCGTTCTCGGAACAGATCCTGATATCACAGCTCATTGAGATCTCGCATCCGCCGCCGAGTGCGAATCCGTTCACCGCAGCGATAACGGGGATCGGGAATGTCTCGATCTTTCTGAAGAGGTCATTTCCCTTCTTGCCGAACGCCTCTCCCTCAGCCTTGGAAAGGCTGCTCATCTCGCCTATGTCGGCACCTGCGACAAATGATTTTTCACCGGCACCGGTGAGGACGATACATCTGATCTCGTTCTGATCAACGCCGTCGAATGCTTCAGAGAGCTCATCGAGCACCTGGGAATTGAGGGCGTTTAATGCCTTTTCCCTGTTGATCGTGATGATACCCACACGATCCTTGACTTCGTAAGTAACAAATTCCATCTTCGTTTCCTTTCTGTAATACCTGACGTGCAAACATGAAAAGAGCATCAGCGTTTATTGCTAAACGCTGACGCCTGTTTTTAAGTTCAATCCATTTCAACTATTGTTGCACAGCCCATGCCGCCGCCGATACAAAGCGTTGCAAGACCCTTCTTCGCACCTTTCTTCTTCATCTCGTGAAGGAGTGTTACAAGGATACGTGCGCCCGATGCTCCTACGGGATGTCCGAGAGCGATCGCACCGCCGTTGGGGTTAAGCTGCTTTTCAACATCTATTCCGAGATCCTTGCCGACTGCAACGGACTGAGCGGCAAATGCCTCGTTTGCTTCGATGATGTCGAAGTCTTCGATCTTGTATCCTGTCTTGGCCATTACCTTACGTGTAGCCGCAACAGGTCCGATACCCATTATTGAAGGATCAACGCCTGCAAGTGCTCCGGCAACGAATGTAGCCATGGGTGTAACACCGAGTTCTTTTGCCTTTTCTTCTGACATTACTACGAGTGCCGCAGCTCCGTCGTTGATACCCGATGCATTACCAGCCGTAACGTATCCGCCTTCATTGATCGTGCGGAGCTTTGCGAGTGCCTCGATCGTGGAGTTCGGGCGGGGACCTTCATCGGTATCGAATACTATCGTCTCTTTCTTCTTCTTGACTTCAACCGGAACTATCTCATCCTTGAACGCGCCGGATTCGATTGCTGCGCATGCCTTCTGCTGGCTCTTGAGTGAGAACTCATCAAGTTCTTCTCTTGTGAGGTGCCACTGCTCGGCAATGTTGTCAGCCGTCTTGATCATGTGATAATCGTTGAACGCATCCCAGAGGGCATCCTTGACCATCGTGTCAACAAGCACTCCGTTGTTCATTCTGTATCCGTAACGACCCTGAGGTATCGCGTAAGGAGCCATTGACATGTTCTCCATACCGCCGGCAACAACGACATCCGCATCTCCGGCGATTATCATCTGCGCTGCCTGATTGACACAGTTAAGACCCGAACCGCACACAACGTTTGATGTGACTGCGGGAGTCTCGATCGGAAGACCTGCCTTGATCGATGACTGACGTGCAACGTTCTGGCCCTGGCCTGCCTGTATTACACAGCCCATATATACGTGATCCACGTCCTCGGGCTTGATACCTGCTCTCTTTACTGCTTCCCTGATAACGATTGCGCCTAGTTCGGCAACGGGAGTGGTCGAAAGTGATCCGCCCATTGTTCCGATGGCTGTACGACATGCGCTTGCGATAACGACTTTTTTAGACATTTAGATACCTCCGGAAAAAGATTGTTAATATTTTGACAAATAACGCAACTTCAATTATAACAAATTTGGGGGGATTACACAACACAAGATGTAGGGATTTTTAAGCAGATATGCACTAATGAGGGAGAAGGGAGCATGTATGGTTTTACGGGCATTCCGCAGGCTCGTTACTTAGCGAGGTCTTGTCGAGCTTAGTAACGTGAGCACCGAGGACAATGAGCGGGAGCGTCCCGGAAAAGCATATCATTGCTCACTTCGACCGAAAGCAAACGGTGGATAAAAGATCCCGGTCTCTGTTATTATTGCCGTGATCAGGCTGTGATCCGTCACGTCAAACGCCGGATTGAACACTTTGATACCCGAGGGTGCCATCGGACGCTCGTACCACATGGTCGTGACTTCCTCGCCCGGGCGCTCTTCTATGGGGATGTCGGCACCGCTTGCGATCGAAGCATCTATCGTTGACATCGGCCCGCACACATAGAACGGGATGTCAAAGCGCTTTGCAACGGTCGCAACAACGCTCGTTCCGATCTTGTTCGCGGTATCGCCGTTTGCCGCAACCCTGTCGCATCCGACAAGGACGGCATCTATCTTACCGGAAGCCATTAAGGCTCCGACCATATTGTCGCACTCAAGGGTAACATCCATGCCGGCAGCCGCAAGTTCATAGGCTGTCAGCCGCGCACCCTGAAGGAGCGGACGTGTCTCATCACAATAAATGTGAAAATCATACCCGCGCTCATGTCCGAGATACATCGCGGCTGTGGCCGTTCCGTACTTTGACGTGGCAAGCTGGCCCGCGTTGCAGTGGGTCAGAAGTCCGTATCCGGGCTTTAAAAGTGTCAGGGCATTCTCGCCGATCGCCCTGCAGGCCGCCTCATCCTCACGGCGTATCATAAGAGCCTCCTTGCGGAGCGCATCCAGTATTTCGGGAATGGATTTTGCGCTGTTATCGCGCACGACCATATCCATCTTCTCAAGCGCCCAGCTTAAGTTGACGGCAGTCGGTCTCGAACTGTTGAGGTATTCCTTATCCTTAACGAACGCTTTATAGAAGCTCTCGTAATCGGTCTCTTTGATACGGCACGCGCACAGATATGCCGCAAATGCCGCGAACACTCCGATCGCCGGAGCACCGCGCACTTCGAGCCTCTTGATCGCGTTATAGAACTGCTCAGGCAAAGACAGACGAAGCATCCGTTTCTGTCCCGGAAGCTTCGTCTGGTCTATGATCACTATCTCTTTGGCCTCGTCATCGAGTGCCACTGTTTCGTCTTCGGAATTATAATTCCGGTTCGATAAGTCCATATGTGTTGCCTTTTCTCTTGTATACCACACTTGTAAGGCCGTTCTCCGCATTCGTGAACACGAAGAAGCTGTGTCCGCACAATTCCATCTGAACGCATGCGTCCTCGGGATACATCGGCTTGATGTCTATCCTCTTGGTACGGACGATCTTGATCTCATCGTCATCGTTGTAATCCTTGTCAAGGAAGTCCTGACGGAAGTTCTCCGTGGCATGCTTTGCATCGATGATCTTGTTCTTGTACTTCTTGAGCTGACGCTCGATGATCTCCTCTACAAGATCGATCGAAACATACATGTCATTGCTGACCTGCTCCGAACGGATCACGGTTCCCTTTACGGGGATCGTAACCTCGATCTTTTGTCTGTCCTTCTCAACACTGAGCGTTACATGGATCTGAGTGTTGGGTGTGAAGTATCTCTCGAGCTTTCCTATCTTGTCCTCCACTGCCTGACGCAGTCCCGGAGTTACATCTATGTTCTTTCCGACTATTACAAATTCCATACTGCTCTCACTCCTTTCATTCGTTGGGCTTCCGGAATATCAGAATATTCTTCGGATAGCCAGGATGTTACGGTATGATGCATTTGATACTTTGATACCTGTCTTAGCTGTTGAAGCATGTACTATCTGGCCGCCGCCGATGTAGATACCTACGTGACCCGAATAGCATATGATATCACCTGCCTGTGCCTCCGCAAGGCTTCCAACGCCGTAACCGCATGCGCGCTGTGCACCCGACGAGTGCGGCAGTGATACACCGAAGTTCCTGTATACTCCGCTCGTGAAGCCGGAGCAGTCTGTTCCGTTCGTAAGGCTCGTGCCGCCGTATACGTAAGGATTGCCGACAAACTGAAGTGCGTAGTTCGCAACGCTTGCGCCGAGTCCGCTTCCGCTGGCCGAATACGATCCGCCGCCTCCGCCGCCGGTCTTGCCGCCTCCGCCGCTCTTCTTGCCGCCGGCCGATCTTGCGGCAGCCTGCTGAGCACGCTTACGTTCCGCAGCTTCCTTCTTAAGTCTGGCTTCCTCTTCGGCCTTTGACTCGGCCTTCGGGAACCATGTGGAAAGGCTGACGTATTCTCTCGAAACCCAACCGTCACCTTCCTCGATATTAACCTTTACCCATTCATCCGTCTCTTCGACAACAGACAACTGGTCTTCGTTTGCAACGAGTCCGAGAACCTTTGATTCGCCGCTTGCTTCTTCTCTTATCTTAAGAGTTGTGGTATGAACCGTGGCAAGTCTCTGTCCAACCTCGGCTGCCAGCTTGACAGCCGCCTGTCCGGTCTTGACGTATTCTCCCTTAACGAAACCGACTACGTTACCGGATTCGATCTTGTACCAGTCGCCCTGTTTGTCAAGCCATGTACCGGCCGAATGGTTATAGAGCTTACCGACTACCTCGCTGTCCTCATCGGGCATCGAGCGGACATTCACATATCCGTCAACGACCGCGATGACCTGATCCGACAGATCTTCCTCACCCTCTTCGACATCCTGCGCTTCGGGCTTTACATCGATCTGAGGATTGGATTCGTCAACGCTCTTGTCTTCGGAAGATTCCTCTTCCGCGCCCGTCTCACCTTCGGCAAGTTCGGTATCGTCGCCGCCGTTCTTGTCGTTCTTGCCGCCCGAACCGTTATCGGTGGACGTTATCTCGATCTGGGCACCTTCGGAAGCCGAACCCACGACAGCCACGCCGTCGATCGTGATGCCCTCGTTAACGGCTTTTGACGAAGGTGTTTCAACCTTTGCCACCGTAGCCGTATCTTTTTTCGTTATCTTCTCGTGATTGGCTATTGTTGACTGCTTTGCCGCATTTCGTGCAACATCCGCACGTATGTCTTTGATGGAACGACCGTTACCCGCAGCCAAAGCTCCGCCCGCTGCCGGGAATACAAGCGATGTTGCCGCCTGAACGTCATTTATCGGAAAGCATGTCGCGGCTATCGCCAGTAAACACATGGCCGCAGTAGCCTTTAATACGCTTTTCTTCATGAAACCTCCAATTAATTATATCGGTTGCCCCCTCAGACTCTACCAATATCTTAATTCACTATTCTTTTCAAACGCATACAGAGTGTAGGATATCAGAATATCGGGATTATGTCAAATCAGGAAGGCCTGTGCGGAGTACACAGCATTGGCTCCGTCGGCCGTCGCGGTGACCACCTGGCGAAGCTTTTTGCTCCTTACATCCCCCGCCGCATATACCCCCGGAAGCGAGGTCCTGCAGGTCTCGTCTGCGATGATGTATCCGTTCTCATCCTTTTTAAGTGCATCCGTGTATGATGAATTGGGATTGTTTCCTATTGCTATGAAGACTCCCGACACTTCAAGCGTCGACTTCTCGCCCGTAACCTTGTTCTCGATCTCAAGGCCGCTGACCGTTCCCGAGCCGTCATCTTTGATCTCCTTGGGGATGCTGTTCCATACGACCTCCACGTTCGGAAGTGACAGGAGTGATTTTTGCAGCACCGCTGCAGCCCTGAGCTGATCACGCCTGTGGACTAAGTATACCTTGCTGCATCCTCTGGCCAGGAAGATCGCATCCTCGACAGCAACGTCGCCGCCGCCAATAACCGCAACGGTGCGATTTTTGAAGAACGCTCCGTCGCATGTCGCACAGTAGCTGACCCCGGCACCGGTCAGTTCCTCCTCCCCGGGTATCCCGAGCTTCTTCGGGGAATTGCCGGTCGCAAGGATCACTGTCCTGCCCGTGTATGTTCCGTTATCTGTAACGACCTTATTGTCACCCTCGGCGAAATCTATCTTCTCAACCTCGGCCATCTCGACCCTGACATCGTACTTCTCCAGGTGTTCCTGCATCTTCATCCCGAGCTCCGCGCCCGTAACACCCGGGAGTGCCGGATAATTGTCCACCTCATAAGTGTTGAGGATCTGTCCGCCCGCACCGTAACGTTCTATGACAAGAGTCTTAAGGCCTGCCCTTGCCGCATATATACCCGCGGTCAGCCCGGCAGGGCCCGCTCCGATTATGATCACATCCAGTTTTCCGTCCATGTCCGTCTCCCTTGATTGTGGTATAATATTTACAGTTATTATACCATATTTTGGAGTCAAAGTGGGTGATTCCGGGGAGGTAATATCATGAACAAAAATGCTCTGATAACCGGTGCTTCGCGCGGTATCGGACGTGCGATAGCCATTGAATTTGCAAGGGCGGGATATGATCTGACGCTCTGCTGCATCAAGAATATTGAGAGCCTTGAACATCTGGCGAAGGACCTTGCAGATACGTACAGGGTCAAATGCGTGGCGTACAGGGCCGATGTCTCGGATCCGGCTGCGGTAAAGGAACTGTTCGCAAAGATCGATCCCCCTTCTGTCCTTATCAACAATGCGGGGATCTCGTATGTGGGACTCGTTACGGATATGTCCGATGAAGACTGGATGAAGACACTGAACACGAACTTAAGTTCCGTGTTCTATATGTGCCGTGCGGCGATCCCGCACATGCTCTCGGAATTCTCGGGTAAGATCATCAATGTTTCATCCGTTTGGGGAGAAAGCGGAGCCTCGATGGAGGTTGCGTACTCCGCGTCGAAGGGAGGGCTCGATGCATTCACAAAGGCCCTTGCCAAAGAGCTCGCGCCGAGCGGCATCAGCGTCAATGCCGTCGCCTGCGGGCTGATAGATACCGATATGAATTCACGCCTGTCGGACGAGGAGCTCGCTGAAGTCGTCGCGGATATCCCCGCCGACCGGATCGGCAAACCCGCCGAGGTGGCATCGGTCATCCTCTCGCTTGCCGAATCGACCAACTACCTGACCGGCCAGATCATCAAGGTCGACGGCGGGTGGATGTGAGAAAAGGGGACGGTTCCGAATTCTCATTTTCCGGAAATCTCAGCAATCCAGCTGTTTCCGCTAAAAATGAGAATTCGGAACCGTCCCCTTTTCTCACTTTATCAAATTACACACTTCACGATACTCGTCCATGAATCCTTCGCAGTCCGATAAGATGTATTCGGCATCATTATCCGTGGCTGCGTTTTCATGTTTGCGGGCACGGTTGCTGAGGCGGTCCAGGCCTATGGATCCCATGAGACCCTTTATCGAATGGGCCAGCAGTCCGTATCCGTTCCAGTCTTCGGCTGCGATGCATCTGCGCATGTTCTCGATCTTCTCGTCGCATTCCCCGGCAATGATCGAGACGGTGTCGGCAAGGAGATCTTCATGTCCTCCGGCGTATCGGAGAGCCTCATCATAATCAAGTCCTTCTATAGATTCAAGCTTCTGCCGAAGGTCTGTGGCAGATTCAGTGCTGTCTTCTTCTGCGGGTGCAGCCGTAAACACCATAACCTCTTCATCGTCTTCCGCGTCTTCTCTTGCCGGAAGGACCTTGTCCTTGGGAAGATACCTCTTGACGGTCCTCTCAAGGAGCGAGGAATCAAGCGGTTTGGTCAGATAATCCTCAAATCCTGCCTCACTGTATATCCTGTCGCTCCCCGCGAGCGCATTCGCGGTAAGGACTACGGCAGGCGTCTCTTTGTTCAGTGAAGAAGCATCGTTTCTGATAATCTCAAGCGTTTTGATACCGTCCGGATCGGGCATCCTGTGATCAAGAAGCAGAAGATCATACTGCTTCTTCCTGCACAGCTCGATCGCGTCAGTCCCGCTCTTGCACAGTTCGGGAACAATAGCGACACGTTTCAGGAAGAGACTCACGATCCTGAGGTTTGACGCATTGTCATCAACGGCGAGCACGCGGGCTTCGGGAGCAAGATAGTCATTCTGCTCAATCTCCGACACAACGGTCTTGACCATCTTTTCATAATCCTCTTCAAGAGGTGTCCTGTCCGTAACTTTGACAGGAATCTGTACAATGAACTCCGAACCTTCTCCGAATTCACTGTCAACCGCTATCGTTCCGCCCATTGAATCAAGGATACTCTTTACTATGGCCAGACCCAGTCCCGTTCCTTCAATGCTTCGGTTCTCCTTAGGTCCGCGCGGGTGAACGCCTCAAACAGATGCTTCAGGGCCTCCTCCCTGATGCCGCGTCCGGTATCCTTAACGCTCATCGCGAGCATATATGTGTCTTCCCCCGTATATTCTCCTCCGAGGCTCAGTTCAACGGAACCCGCATCGGTATATTTGATCGCGTTGTTCAGAATGTTTATCAGAACCTGTTTGATACGGAATTCATCGGACATCACTCCGTCGGGAACTTCGCCTTCAACCTTAACGTCAAGCATCAGGCTCTTTTCGCCGGCACGTTCCTGTATCATCGGCATTATGTTGTGGAGCATATATGACAGGGTGAATTCACCTTCATGTATCTCCATCTTACCTGCCTCGATCTTGGAGAAATCGAGTACATCATTAACGAGCATCAGGAGCATCTGACCGGAATTCTTCACGCTTTCCGCATACTCATCTATCACTGGATCCCTGTTCTCCCTGAGGATCATCTCATTCATTCCGAGTATCGCATTGATAGGTGTACGTATCTCATGTGACATACTCGCAAGGAATTCCGTCTTTGCTTCCGACAGTTCCCTGGCCTCTTCCGCATGTTTGATCTCAAAGAGCACACTCTTATGATAACTGTACATACTGATCACAACGATCAATCCGTTGAAGAAGAACAGCAACGGGTAGCGGCTCATTGCGATCTCGGAATAGTTGGCCTCCACTAATTTCCTTACGGGCGTATAGAACAGTATGATAAGAAAGATCTGGAAATACGCGGTGATTATGACCCCCACCTTTACCGAAAACAGATAACAGTATGTGATCGGGATAAGCATGGTCCACAGATAGGCAAATCCGTTATCCGAATAGATCATCATAGCCGACAGTGAAATGGTCGCAAGCGGAATGATGAAAGCCCTGATAGCGATACGGCTTTTGAATTTGATCGCAAGGATAAGGTCAAGGATACCTCCGATAATGAAGATCGAGGGATAGATCGCGATGTCGTATGCTCCCTGTATGACATTAATGCCTGAGATTATGACTCCGAGCACTATAAGGAAGACCCCGGTAATGACTGTATTTCTCAGATCATTATCCTCTCGCTGACCAACACTGATGCTCATGTCAAGGGTACGTTTGATCTCTCGTATCTTTTCGATCATATGTCTGGTTTCCTT
>JAFZRD010000118.1 GCA_017620055.1 Lachnospiraceae bacterium | reverse complement strand
TGTCGACTTGAGTTTGGAAAGTGCCCTGTATTCAAGTATGCGCGAGACAAACGGATAGTCGGGTGCGAGCTTTTCAAGGACATCGGCTGCCGTCGAATAACCCTTCTTGGTCTTCTTGCCTCCGGGGATACCCATCTTGCCGAACAGTATCTCTCCGAGCTGCTGGGGCGAATTGATATTAAACTCCTCGCCTGCCTCCTTATGGATATCGCCTTCTATCTCCTTTATCTGGGAAGCCAGTTTGTCTCCGTATGCTTTGAGTTTATCCGGAAGAAGCCTGATACCGAGGCGCTCCATGTCATATAAGCATACAATGAGCGGAAGCTCGATATCTCTGTAGAGTTCCGTCATTTTTAAGCTTTCTATCCTGTCGAGAACCGGCTGTGATGCCGTATAACAAATGTACGAGAACGTGCACGCATATTCGGCGACGTCTCCGGGTGTGAGCATGAAGCACTCCTGAAGGGATCTCTTTCCGAACAGTTCGGAATAACTCTTGATGATGATGCCGCAGTATTCATTTGCAACATCTTCGATCGAATAGTCGTTCTTGAGGGGATTGCACAGATACGCACCTATGCACAGATCGTTCACCTTCTCTTTGACAAGATCCGTATCGCACAGATCCGGCAAAAGAGAAAGCGATGATTTCAGATCAAACGTTGAAAGTGTGATTTTCGCTTTGCGGACTGTATCGCAAAGACGCGCGCAGATACTGTCGATCGGGTCGGCTCCTGTAGCCGGCACGAACACCGTCTCGGAGGCGGATAATGTGACTGCGATACCGACCTCGGATACGAAGAGGCCGGTCGAGGATACGCCTAAAAGCTTGTCAAACAGCTGCGAAACTTTTGCGGGATCGGACACCGTAACAAACGAATCGCGGAAGCTTTCGTCAACGGCGGAAGCACTCTCGTCAAAACGCGCGAGAAGATTTTTAAAGCCGAGCTCTTTTACGAGCCTGTATGCTTCAGCAGTGTATATGTTTCCAAGCTTTGCATCATCAAAGTCGAGTTCTATATCAGCATCGATCTCGATCGTGGCGAGCTTCTTCGAGAGGATCGCCATGTCGAAGTTTTCTTCGAGAGTCTGCCTGACGGAATTCTTTGTTATCTCGCCGATGTGGTCTTTGAGATTGTCGATGTCGCCGTACTGTTTCAGTAGCTCGGTCGCGGTCTTCTCACCTATCTTCGGAACACCGGGTATATTGTCGGAAGAGTCTCCCATAAGGCCCTTAAGTTCGATTATCTGAAGCGGTGTGAGGCCGTACCTGTCAATGACATCCTGCGTATGATAGTTCTCGATCTCGGTCTTGCCGCCTTTTGTCTTCGGGATCCTGATGAGTATCTTGTCGGTCGCGATCTGAAGAAGGTCGCGGTCTCCGGAAACAAGTGTGACATCCATTCCCGCCTTCTCACCGCGCTTTGCGAGTGTTCCGAGAATGTCATCCGCTTCAAGGCCGCCCTTTTCCATTATCGTTATTCCCATCGCACGGAGCAGGTCCTTGAGAAGTGGCATCTGCTGCTTAAGCTCTTCGGGCATGCCTTTTCTCGTGCCCTTATACGCCTCATACATCTTATGTCTGAACGTCGGCTCGTGAACATCGAACGCGACAACAAGACACTCGGGTTCCTCTTCCGTAAGGATCCTGAACATGATGTTAAGGAATCCGTATATCGCGTTTGTATGTATGCCCTGCGCATTAGTCAGATCAGGTATCGCGAAGAACGCTCTGTTTGCTATGCTGTTTCCGTCGATAAGGACAAGTTTACGATTCATGATGATCCTTTAGAATACAATACCGAAAAAGTGTGAGAGAAATCCGAACAGTTCATACGAAACGATGATCATCGATATGATCTCGAATATCCTCAGAACATCTTCGTTGAAGTAGTGAAAATACATCGCCCGTTTCGTCACTTTGATCTTCTGGGCAAGCTCTGTGCGAAGATCGATCGATTCACCGTTCTCAAGTCTTCCGAGAGCCTCGGCGATAAGGTATCTGATCTCAAGTTCCTCGAAACAGTCGGGGCATTTCTCGACATGCGTAAGGAACTGCCAGAGTGTCTCTCCGACAAGCCTGTTCTCGATGAACGGGTTCATATGAAGTTCGCATTCGTTACAATCTATATATTCCATAACAAATCGATCGACTACCTTGTGTCTTTGTCTATAAATTCAAGAAAGATCACCGTGATTATCGCATATGTGAGCGAAAAGACAAGCATGGCCTCCCAGCAGGCCCACAAATTATTGAATGTCCGCTCAAAGTCCATCCTTGCGTTGGCTTCGCCAAGCTTTTTAAGAATGACATCCCTCATTCCGTTCTCTTCTATTGTGGACATGACATCTTTTAATGAGACTCCTCCGCCGAGTTCGATCTTGTCTCCGGAGGATACCATCTTGTTCCACACGACAACGGCCGGAAGATTATTATAATCCGATATTACACATAGTCCGCGGACTCCCCACTTGGACACCATCAATTTGGTCACGTCCGCAAGCTTTTCGGGAAGCTGTATGAACCCTGCAAACACAAGCTGAAGGATCAGCATGAACGGCATAACGGTCATAGCCGCCATTGGAGTCTTGACTATCGCCGATATCATGAGTGCCATCATATCAGACGTATATGTTATCAGAAGAAGCGTAATGAACATATCCGGAATGAACGAGAATATCGCTCCTTCCGCCGGATATTTGATCCCCGTCATTCCTAGTACGATCATCGTTATAGCGGACTGCATCGCGCACAGGAACAACTGATATACCAGATGCGATGCAACATATGATGTTATATGCATCCCCGCCCTGTGTTCTCTCTTTATGATCGGCCTCTCTCTGCATATCGACTGGATCGAATTGAAGAAACCGTTCCAAATACAAACGCACGTTAACGCGAAGTTTGCCTGAAATGTTCCTTCCATGCTGACGTACAGTCCTTTACCGACAGCCATGGAAACCATCCCGGCGATTATAGCCGCCATGGGAAGCACTTTCCAGTCGCTCTGAAGTACGAACATTCTGAACTGTTTACCAAGATAAATCAGAAGTTGTCCGAAGTGTCCTTTATATTTTAATCCGTTGTTCTCGGTCTCCATTTTTCACCTCAGCTTATCTTCTCTGCATACTTTTCAACAAACTCGTCAGCTCTTCCTTCGCCGCCTTCATCCTTCTGATTAATCGACAACAGGATATCTTCCATGGACTTCTTGCCGAAGAATTCATCGGCCTCTTTTATCGGGCCGAAATACGCCAGTCTTCCGGTACGGGCGGCATCCTTTGCAAGTACTATAACATCATCGAACAGATCCATGACTCTGTCCGGGGTATGTGTTATAACAATGACGATCTTTCCTTCGTCAGCGATCTTTCGGAGACTCTCGAAGAGATTTCTCGCAACGACTCCGTCAAGCCCGGAATCAGGCTCATCAAGTATGAACAGGGTCGGATCACTGATAAGTTCCAGTGCGATCGAAAGCCTCTTTCTCTGTCCTCCCGAAAGTTTTGAGACCTGCGAGCTCTTCACCGATTGAAGTCCGAACTTCTCAAGTACCTCGTTAATCCTCTTCTTTCTGTCCGAATGTGATACATTCTTGGGGAGGCGAAGTTTTGCGGCATCCGACAGCGTCATGTATACCGTATCACTAAGACGCATCAGATCCTGTTGCGGAACAAAGCCGAGATCGTATTTCATACTCTCATAATTGTTATACAGATCTTTACCGTGAAGGATCACTTCGGCGTTTGCCTTCTCGTATCCGGTAACAGCATTGAGAAAGGTTGTTTTACCGGCTCCGCTTCCTCCGAGAAGAAGTACCATATGGCCGGTCGGGATCGACAGATGAATATCCTTGAGAAGATATATCTTCCTTCCGAAGTTCGTAACGGTCCTGTCGGTAAGATTGACCGTAATGCCGTCTTTGATCGCATCAACGCTAGCCCCGCTGATAGTCGCCGCTTTTTCATAATCCGTAGCGATCGGGCTATCATGCTTCGGAACATATTTTTTGTTGTATCCCCAAATAATACTGCATATTTCGGGCACTAAAACCCAAAGAACCGTCCAGCGTCGTCTTCTTGAGAACACGTCGCACAAAGAGATGAAAATACGGATACTGAAGAGCATCTGTGCAAAACAGATTGCAAGGTAAACAACATTCCAGAAAAGCCCCATTGCCGACATATCATCAAAGAAACATCGGATCAGTGAGGATAACACCCTGCAAACAGCAAGCATAAAATAAGTCCTGCCCTCTTCTTCTCTCTCCGCCATCACGGCAAGATGATACTGGACAACACCGGGAATGAACGCATATATGCTTTTTATATTATCTTTTTTAAACAGCTTGCTGCATCCTATACCCATGAGCAACCATGTGAGCACAGAATTGACCAGGTTTGATACTATTATTGTATAAAGAGTTTCCGGTGATAACGTCCCGTTCATATTATTCCTTCCTAACTGTTTTAGCCGATACAGGTTTTAGCAAAGAAAGCCGGGTTGGGTAACCCCGGCTTTCTTATGTATTTATCCGATCGTCGATTCCCGTCTCATTACATTACCATTGTTGTAATAATCTTGCCGTCTTTAACAGCAGCGAGTTTGATAAAGCTGACCTTACCGGTCTTGTCCATCAAAGATGTAAGATTATAACCTGCGGGGATCGCAAGAGCATATGTATGTCCGTTGTAAGGATATGCGATCAATAGTCCGACATCGGGACGGGCCTTGAGGGCATTTATCATACCGGCGTCGAAACTGAGCGCCTTGGGTGCAACAAGATTAAGTGTCTGACCGGGTAACGCTGAAGTTATCATGCCGGCAGCGATAGTTGTCCAGTTTGCATCCTGGGATGCGGTCTGAGCTGCAACAACCGGCGCATGATTGACATCCACGGTTGTAAACGCTTTATAACCTTTCTCATCGGTCGTTACAGTGATAACGGCATTTCCGGCTCCGTTTGCCTTTATGATGCCGCTTCCGTCAACGGTCGCAACCGAAGGATTGCTTGAGCTGAAATAAACTCTCTTGTTTCTTGCACTGTCGGGCATAACATAAGCGATCAACTGATATGTCTGTCCGGGCTGGAGCGTAACATAAGTCGTGCTGACACCTACTCCGGTAACTTTATACTTGTTCTTCTCTTTCTCGGCCTTGAGCTGCTTCTCCAGCTCAGCTCTCTTTAATGCTTCCTGCTCGGCTTTTATCTGAGCCTCGAGAGCTGCTGCCCTTTGAGCGTCCAGCGCAGCCTGTTGACGCTGCTCTTCCTCGCGTTTTCTCTGTTGCTCATTCTCCTCATCGATCATAGCACCGACGAGCCCTAAGGTTATAGCTGCCTTTATATCGTCTTCATCGATATCCTCGTCATCGTCTTCATCCGTAAGTTTATTAAGAAACTCACTCTCCTCGGGAGTGATATCGACAAGATCTTCCATGAAATCATCATCGTCATCATCAGCCATTACGACTGCAGGAAAAGCAAATGATCCGAGCGTTACCGCCGTGGCAACAAAACCACACATCAGTCTCTTTCGTAATGAATCAAACATAGTATTATGCTCCTCTTATCAATAATATATATTTTCCTACAACGGCACAAACAATGTCAAGCATATTCATGCTTATGCCTGCGTATCAGCGCCGCCTTTTTTGCTATCTTTTCCTTCTTGCTCTTTTTTTCGTATTCTTTGGGGTTTGCTCCGATGACCGGAGGTGCTACCTCCCAACGTTACGCTGCGGGCTCGAGTGCCTCTTCCACTTCCAGCTCTTCATAGTCGACAACCTCGACGTCGTCACCGTAAATGGTCGCAAAATCATCCCTCATGGATATCGGCTCGAATCCGCACTCATCGCACATCTGCTTCATCTCATCGGCCTTCTTCATGTTGCCGTGCTCTCTGACAAGATCATCACACATGAGCATATATGCCTTCGTCTCATACTGATCGTTGTTGACCGTATACTGTGCCATCGACTGGTCTCCCGCTGTGTTACCGAATGACAGAACGGGAACCTTTCCGATCTCTTCAGCGATAGCGCTGACCTTGTTCATCTTGATCGTCTTGATGATAAGATCTCCGCCGAGTATGACATCATCATCCTTCGTATAGATATACTCAAGTCCGTCCTCTCCGTTCTGATTGTCCGCGACCATCGTGTAACTCATTCCGATCACCCTGTTCTCGGGTATACCGAGCTTATCCTTGACTAGTGCACGCACGACCGTTCTGTCAGATCCGCTCACGATATATACCGTAAAATCATTTGCCGCAAGATACTTAACAAGCGACACCATCGGCCAATAGAACGCGTCTCCCCTTGTCAGATTCTTAAATCCGTCAGCCTCGGATTCCATGTACTTGCGAGTATATTCCTTGAGTTCGTCAGGTGTCATCCCGGCATATGCCCGGCCGGCAAACTTAGCATGAAGCCTTTCATGATTATCCGGTTTCTTACCGTCATATACGCCCTTCTCAAGTGCTTCGGCAAACTCTCTCATATCGTCCGGAGCATCATATGTATCATCATGAAAAGCCCTGTGTATGAACATCATATATTCAAAGTATGACGGATAAAGCTCTCCGATTATCGTTCCGTCAAGGTCAAACACCGCGATCCTGTCCTCCACAGGAATGAAGGATTCCGACTTCTCATCCGTTACCTTTGCCACATAATCCCTTATGGATGCAGCCGCTACGGAGTCGTCACTCCAGTACTCGAGCACGGCATCATTTTTTGCCGTTTTCTCTGAACCTGCCGGTGTGATTTTCACATCTGCGTCACACCCTGAAAGGCCGAGTATCATGCATGCGGTAACCAACAAACCTGTAACTCTTTTGATAGTGTTCATGTTAATCTCCTTATTCGTTGATATTATGATCATTCCGGTGACCAGTTGTCCTGCAGGTCTTCGATGACAACGTTCTCATCGACCTTCACCGCCACCTGGTATTCATCCTCATATACTATCTCTCCCGGATAGTTCGTATACACGACATAGTACGGATGCTCATATCTTTCAAGCAGCCACATCAGCGGAGCGATCATCTTCATCATCATCTCGCTGTTCTCGGTCTTGAAGTAGCATATGACCTTCTCCTGACGCTTGCACTGCGGAGGCCACGGAAGCTCTTCGGCAAACCACGAATCGATCTCCTTGAAAAGACCGACGTCCTCTTCCTCCATTACCCCGTTTGTGACCATCTGATTGAGCATACTGAATATGCCCTTGCCGGTTCTTGTATTAACGGCAAGTTCCTTCCCCTGAATCCTGCAATACTTGAACTTAACAGCCATGGTTTTTCCCTCCCCCGGTTGAGGAAATACATGATACCGGATTGAAACACGCACCTGTATGTGGTAAGATTTGTCCGTAGGACGCTCGCTGATCTTATTCCGACTCCGTCGGAGGCAGCTCGCGGTGTCATAAGGAATCCTCCCACTACGTGGGCCCCTCCTTAAGACATATCGCAGGTATGGCGGAATTGGCAGACGCAGCAGACTCAAAATCTGCCGTAGGTAACTACTTGAGGGTTCAAGTCCCTCTACCTGCATATACGACAAGACCCCGGAACCGAAAAGGTCCC
>JAFZRD010000016.1 GCA_017620055.1 Lachnospiraceae bacterium | reverse complement strand
TAAATGTTGATCCCCTGCTCCATACCGTAATCAACGAGAATGTGTCTGTCCCCGACCTCGAGATAATGACAGCTTCCCGTAACCTCATGTGCGGCACCGATAAATGTGATCTTCATTTTCTTTCCTTTCTTATCAATTCAGATGAGCATCCAGATAAGTTCTTCCGGGCTGTCCACCGAATACTTTGCTCCGGTTACATCCCCGAATCCGTATCTTGCATATATAAAAGGGCACCCTGCCTCTTCGCAGGCATCCCTGTCCATTATCGTATCCCCGATATAGACCGGAGCACTGAGCCCGTGGTCCTTCACGATCTTTCTGATGTTGTCGGCCTTAAGAAGGCCCGTATCACCGGGACACAGATGATCCGTGATCAACCCCTCGCAACCGGTCTTGCGCATGAACAGCTCGATATAGCCTTCCTGACAGTTGCTGACGATGAACACCGGAACCTTTTCGGAAAGCTTTGCGATCGTCTCTATGATACCCGGATAGAGCCTTCCTCCGAATTCATCCAGATACTTGTCCTCATTACCGTAGATGACCGGCGTGAGCTTTGCCACTTCCTCATCGGTCCCCTCCGGGAAAATATCCTTGATTATATCCGCCATCGGAAGCCCGAACAGCCCCTTCAGCCTGTCAGCGGTTATCTTGGGATCGTCATATCCGCTGTCGATAAAAGCCCGGTTCCACGCATCTTTGACCACATCGGTCGAATCCCACAGCGTACCGTCAACATCAAATATGATCCCGTCAGTCTTTATCATAATCTTCCGCCCAGTCAAAAACGTCTCTGTCCTTTCCCTTTTGACCGCGTTTCCTTTCTCTTCGTTTCTGTGTTGCGACCGAAACAGCGAGTACGATCGCGACAGCTATCGCCATACCCGCAACAAGCGCCGCTATCACGAGGCCTGTGTATGACTTCCTGACCTTGGATTCCGTGTTCTTGTCGATCGCATTTGCTATCGCGGATGTATCCACGGTCGGAAGAGAGCCGCCGATTATCCAGTCATCCTCTTCTTTATCGGCGTCAAAATCATCCGTGAACATCCTGTCGTCTTCCGAAACCGCTCCGCCGTCTATTACGGCATTGTCGGCCTCATCGTCAGGCTCTTCCTCATTCGCCTCGAGCTCGACCGTGTTGCTGAGCGTATGAAGCTGATATACGTTGTAAACAATGGCGGTAAGCTTACCCTCGTATCCGGGTTGCAGATGATACGTTCCGGTCAGCTTCCCGTTCCTGCCGTCCCACAGCTCAAGTTCCTCGAAAACGGTATCGTCATCGACATCCCCGGTCTGAAAGCCGTAATACATGAGCTTGCTCTCATCGTCATATGCATACAGCGTGAAATCAACATTTCCCTTATTGCTGCTGTAATTATCGATCTCCAGTCTGACCCCGGTCGGCTCTGTGGAATCAGGCCTTACCGGATCCGCAGGGTCCTCAGGCTCATCAGCAGGCCCGATCGATTCCTTCACGACGTTCTTCTCAAGACCGTAGTACTTGGCAACACCTGTCGCATCAAGTACTCCGAAGCGCTTCCAGGCCATATCGTTCTTGATGCGCTGATAATCCCTGTCATTGTCGAGATACCCGTGCTCAAGTATGATAGTCGGAATGCCGTTCTCGGTCCCGCGCCTGATAAGTCCGTAATAGTCACCCTTTTTTCCGATCCGGGTCTTGATATCCTTGCGGATGTTACCGTCCGCGACCCACTCGTCCATTATCTTCTCGGCCAGGGCATGCCCCGTCCCGTAGTATTTGCCGTAAGCGGAGGTGAATATCTCGGAACCGAAGAAATTGTGATCCTCGGACGCGTTGTAATGTATCGATATCAGCACATCTGCGCCGACCTCTTTCGCAAAATCGGCCCTCCGCTCGATCGTGAGCGGAGCATCGATGTCCCTTGTTATATAGACATTGACATTACCGTACTCGGAAAGCTCATCGTACATCGCCAGCGCGGTAATGAGATTGACGTTCTTCTCCTCGAGCCCGTGATACTTGGCACCCGAATTCTTCTCGTCCTTTTCATCGGACTTGCCCCCGTGTCCCGGATCGATCACGACCGTGATGCTCTCGGCCGCCCGGACACGCGAGGTTCCGGCCGCAATAAACACGCCGGTCAGCAAAAGCAGACCGAAAATCATAACGCCCGGTTTTCCTGATCTTTCCCCTCGGGATTTGGACCTAGTCATACAAGATATAGTATATCAGATTTTTTATCACACTACAAGGACGCCCTTAATTTATGGCAATGTAAAAGCGGATGCCGATCATTCAATCTGCATCCGCCTCTACTTCGAGACTGTATCCAATGGACTATACCTCCGATCATAAATCCCTTGTTCGACGATACCTTTCATTCCCTGACCCTTTTTATCAGGTTTCTGGTTTCTCTTCTCTCTATTCAGTTGTCACTCTACCGGAACTGCATTTTCATGATGCGTATTCAGGTGCTCATCAGGCACCGCATCCTCGCTTTTCTTCGCGCTTTCCTTGTCGTAGACATTCTCTATATCAATCGTATCGTCTTCAAGAACTAAGGATCTCTAATTTCATTTCATACACTATTGTGTTTGTTTGAAGTTGGAAATTCAGTTCTTAGGTGGTCCGTACCTCCTTTGCTCGGATTCGGGTCCCGTTTCGTCGGACCCTGTCTCGTGTCACATCAACATCTCTTTGTTATGTCTGTATTATATTCCCGGCTTTGGCAATTGTCAATACAATTTTTGAATATTTTTTTATTTTTTTCAATATTTTTGCTAAAGCTTACGAATATTCTGACTATTTACATATAGCTGTCTATGATCTTCTTTGCTTCGTCAGGCGTGTCGGAAACAGACAGTACCGCGTACTTGCCGGAAACCTTGATGACAGCGGCATTCAGTTTCGTAAGCTCAGCCGGAACATAATCCGTAAAGCTCTCGATCTGCTCGCTCACGCGGTCGCGAAGTACCTGCTCGGCCTTCTTCGCATCATCTTCGGATGCGCACTCGAGAACCACGATCTCTTCTGCCGTTCCGCCGGAGCCTTCGTATATTGCCGCTTTGGTGACACCTACGTCCGACAGGTTAAGGAACATCCCCGCCGTATCGATATCCATCGGTGCGAGCGTGTCGGCATACGTTATCTTCGTATTAAGCTCCTCACCGAGCGTCGCGACATCAAAGTCACCCTTCTTGCCGCCGCATCCCGCAAGCATCACACATACGACTGCAACCGTTGCAACAACTGCTGATAATCTCTTCATTCTCATCTTCTTACTCTCCTCTTCTGATCTACTGTACTGCATGTTCGCAAAGATACTCTCTCCATATCTTCATGTATTCGGGCTTAAGGTGGATACCGTCACTCGTCATCTCCGGTTTCAGGTTCCCCTCGTCATCCGACAGGACCGGCCCCGCATCAAGGAAATACGCTTTCTGGCTCTTGGCGAACTCCTTAAGCGCAGCATTCCTCCTCACGATGTTCGGATTGTTGTGTGCCTTGTCAGTCTCGGACTTCTGTGCGGTCACGGGAAGTATCGCATGAACGTATATGATTGCCCTCGGCTCATATTCGCGGAGCTTTGCGATAAGCTGCGCATACGTCTGCTCGAAATTCTCTTCCGTGCCGTACCCGAGCTCGTTCAGTCCGACCTTGATGTATATCTTCGTGAACGCGTCATACGGCATCGCATCGAATATCGGCACCTTGCCGTTCTCGGTCTGAACGACTTTTGTCGTCTCATACTTATATATATGAAATCCCGTTGCACAGTAATATGTCGCGGGCAGTCCCGACCAGAAACCGAATCCCTGAAGCCTCGAGTCACCGATAAAGAGCGCATCCTTAAAGTAGCTCTCGTCAACGGTCGTAAACGGTCTCGGGTAATCCTCGAGAGGATCCGAAAGTGCCACGGGGCCGTCCGATTCCTCGGGCCCGACTATCTCATCGTCGGCATCGGCCTTCTCCGGACTGCTCTCTTCCGATGCGAGTGTATCTCCGTAATCGGCCTCCTCTTCAGGTTCATCTTCCGTAGCGCTTTCCTCACTTCCGGCATCATCGGCAACAGCCTCGCTTACCGCAGTGCTTTCATCGGTTGCTTCCGTATTGTCTCCGTCACCGGGAACCTGGTCATATGTTGCTGCAGCCACATTTGTGCCGAACATTATCGTCCCGAGTTCGGCTATGGTTCTGTTGCTGTCCCAGAGCGCCAGTCCCACTCCGACCGTCATCGCGAGCATAAGTGAGAAGAACATCGCGACCGCCACGGCCACGATCCGTAGCGTCTTCGTCGCTCCCGACATATGATGATGTTCGTGCTCCGTCTCACTCTCGTGTGAAGACTTTACAGCATGTGCCTTTTCCTTTGGCTCCGGATCCGGCTCATCCTTCTCGATTACAGCAGTCGTAACGCTCTTTTC
>JAFZRD010000015.1 GCA_017620055.1 Lachnospiraceae bacterium | reverse complement strand
TGAATGTGCCGGAGCCGTTGAGGCCGAATACACCGAGAGCATGAGGATGCGCCTTGAAAAAGGCTATGCGCTTCCGACTCAGACGGGTCTCATATATACACGGGAAGAAGTGTTCGCAAGACTCGAGAGAATGAAGGGAGTTGCGATGTCAACGCTTTCGATGCCCTCCGGGATATTTAAAACGACCGGATCGTGCAGCATCATCACGAAAGCGATGAACAGTTACAACAACAGTTTCGAGGGCCTGGTATCGGACCTTAAGAGGCTTTCCAAGAATTCCTACCGCACGATACTGCTGTCGGCATCAAGAACGAGGGCAGCCAGACTTGCCGAAGACCTTCGTGATAACGGACTGAACGCGTTCTATACGGAAGACGAAACGAGGGAAGCCGTACCCAAAGAGGTCATGGTGACATGCGGAAGCTTAAGTCAGGGATTCGAATATCCGCTGATCAAGTTTGCCGTGATATCCGAAGCCGATGTGTTCGTGCAGAGACAGCGCAAAAAGAGACACAGGTCAAAATATGAAGGCAGTCACATCGCGAGCTTTACGGAACTCAAACCCGGAGACTATGTCGTTCATGTCAGCCACGGGCTCGGTATATATCAGGGAATAGAGCAGGTAAACGTAGATAACGTAACGAAGGATTACATGAAGATATCCTATCGTGACGGAGGGAACCTGTATATACCCGCGACGGCACTCGACACGATACAAAAGTATGCTTCTTCAGGTTCCGCATCTCCGAAGCTGAACAAGCTCGGCGGCGGGGAATGGTCGAAGACAAAGGCAAAGGTCAGGGAGGCGGTCGACGTCATCGCGCAGGATCTCGTTGACCTGTATGCCGCGCGCGCGTCAAGAAAGGGATACGAATACGGAAAAGACACCGTATGGCAGACAGAGTTCGAGGAACTGTTCCCGTTTGAAGAGACGGAAGACCAGATCGCTGCGATAAACGATACGAAGCGCGATATGGAGTCCTCCAAGATCATGGACCGTCTCATATGCGGAGACGTCGGATACGGCAAGACCGAGATCGCGATACGTGCCGCGTTCAAAGCGGTATCCGAAGGCAAGCAGGTCGTGTACCTTGTACCGACGACTGTTCTCGCACAGCAGCATTACACAACATTCATTCAGAGGATGAAAGACTATCCGATCCGTATTGATCTTCTGTGCAGGTTCAGGAGTGCGTCCGAGATCCGGAAAACGGTCAGGGATCTTGCAAACGGTTCGGTTGATATAGTCATAGGCACGCACAGGGTACTGTCGAAGGATGTATCGTTTAAAGATCTCGGGCTTCTTATCATCGATGAGGAACAGCGCTTCGGGGTATCCCACAAGGAGAAGATCAAGAAGATCAGGGAAAACGTTGACGTACTGACACTTACCGCGACACCGATACCGAGAACTCTTCACATGAGCCTTATCGGGATAAGGGATATGAGCGTTCTTGAAGAGGCGCCGCAGGATCGTGTACCGATACAGACATTCGTCATGGAATACAACGAGGAACTCGTGAGGGAAGCCATAGGAAGAGAGCTTTCACGCGGCGGCCAGGTGTTCTATGTATACAACCGCGTCCAGTCGATATCGGAAATGGCGGCATCGCTTTCGGCCATGATACCGGAGGCCAGGATATCGTTCGCGCACGGCCAGATGAAAGAGGCGGAGCTCGAACGCATAATGTATGATTTTGTCTCCGGCGATATCGATGTGCTCGTGGCGACGACAATAATCGAAACCGGACTTGACATCCCGAACGTGAACACGATGATTATCCATGACGCGGACCAGATGGGACTGTCGCAGCTTTACCAGCTCCGAGGACGCGTGGGAAGATCCAACAGGACGGCGTATGCGTTCCTGATGTACAGACGCAACAAGGTACTCCGTGAGGTGGCTGAAAAACGTCTTCAGGCGATAAGGGATTTCACCGAACTCGGTAGCGGATTCAAGATCGCGATGCAGGACCTTGAGATCAGGGGCGCCGGAAACCTTTTAGGAGAGCGTCAGTCGGGACATATGAACGCAGTCGGATACGATATGTACTGCAAACTCCTCAATGAAGCGGTCAAGCGCAAAAAGGGTGAGGAGGTCATACCGGAGACCGAGGTTTCGGTCGATCTTGACATAGATGCGTTCATACCGGATACGTATATCGCAAGCGAAAATCAGAAGATCGACGTTTACAAGAGGATATCGTGCATCGCCTCAAAAGAGGAGGCGGACGATATGAGGGATGAGCTTACCGACAGGTTCGGAAGCGTTCCGAAGTCAGTTGAAAACCTTATCGATGTCGCATATCTGCGGACGACGGCGCGAAGCGTTTTTGTCACCGACATTTCCCAGAAGCCGGGAGGCATAGAGTTTAAGGTGCTTCCCAATGCCGATTACGATCCGGCTGGGATAGGTCCGTTCGTTGCCTCCTACAAGGGGAAGCTCAAACTCATACCGGGCGCGAAACCATGCTTTTTGTACAGGTTCGCTCCGGGACAGGTCGGAAAGCTTACGACCGGCAGGCGTCATCTCGACATCAGTCTTAAGATGTGCGAGGATATGAAGGTACTTGTGACGACAGAGGATTGATGTTATAATTCAGGCGTT
>JAFZRD010000014.1 GCA_017620055.1 Lachnospiraceae bacterium | reverse complement strand
GAGAAGAGAGCAGAGAGAACTCGCCCGTGAGGAAAAGTGGCGCCTGAAGGAAGAAAAGAAGGCGGCAAAGAGAAGGGCAAAGGGTTACGAGGAAGCGTCTCCGATGGATTGGAGCGAGTTCGAAAAGAACCGTGACGAGGACGTCAAGATCGCTCCGATGAGGAAGAGCAAACCTCCCAAATACATGACCGAGAGCATGGAAGTGGTAAAAGATGACGAAAGTGATATCATGGAGGAGGAAGTCAAGAGAAAACCCCTGCCGCCCAGAAAGAAAGTAGTAATGCCCGAAGAGACCGAGAAACCTCATGCAGTCCATGAGGAGGATCAGAGGGAGAAACAGCGCAGACTCTTTGAACAGCAGCAGCGCATCGAGGAACAGCGCAGGATAGAAAAAGAGCGTGAGGAACAGGAGAACCTGAAACGGCAGCAGCAGTTCATCGCATCGAAGACCGATGAGATCGATCTGGATGAAGACTTCCAGTTTGAATTCCTGGACCTTAACTGAAGATAAAAGGAGATACCTATGTCACGCAAATACACGGAAAAAGCATGGGCCGTCCTTGAACTGGCAAAGAAACTGTCGGCCGCGATGAAGCACGGCTACGTGGGAAGCGAACACCTTCTTCTGGCACTGTGCGTGGAAAAAAGCGGCGTGGCCGCTATGGTGCTGCAGGCCAACGATATAACCGAGGAGAAGATCACAGGTCTTATCGACGAGCAGATCGCACTTCCCGGAAATGTTGCCAAGAAAGAGCGCGAAGGATTCACGCCCAAGGTTGAATCGATACTCGATCTGGCGCAGGAACTTGCGGAGTCTTTTGATTCGGCCGAGATCGGTACCGAGCACCTTCTCCTTGCCATAATATCCGATGCCGACAATCTCGCACTCCGTCTTCTCAACACGCTGTCGGTCAATCCGCAGAAACTGTTTGCGGACACGCTCGTTGCGATGGGTGAGAATCTCGAAGATTACAAAGACCAGATAAAAGCTGCGGCAAGACATTCGGAGAGCGGACAGGGCATGCTGATCGACAGGTACAGCCGTGATCTTACGGCGCTTGCCGCCGAAGGAAAGCTCGATCCCGTCATCGGACGTGATGTCGAGATAACAAGGATGATACAGACGCTTTCGAGACGCACGAAGAACAATCCGTGTCTTATCGGTGAGCCCGGTGTAGGTAAAACAGCGATCGTTGAGGGACTTGCACAGCGTATCGTTGACGGGGCCGTTCCGGATACGGTCGCCGATAAGAGGCTGTTAACGCTTGACCTGTCTGCGATGGTCGCGGGCAGCAAATACAGGGGCGAATTCGAGGAGAGGATCAAACGTGTCATCAGTGAGGTCACGACCGAAGGAAATATACTCCTGTTCATGGATGAGGTGCACACGATCATAGGAGCGGGCGGAGCCGAAGGTTCGATCGATGCGTCGAACATACTGAAGCCCTCGCTTGCAAGAGGAGAGGTTCAGCTCATCGGTGCAACGACATACGACGAATACAGAAAGCACATAGAAAAAGATGCGGCACTCGAGAGAAGATTCCAGCCTATCTATGTAGAGGAGCCTTCGGAGGACGACTGCATACGCATACTTCGCGGGATAGCACCTGCTTACGAGAAACATCATAACGTCAGATATGAGGATGAGGCACTTGTTTCGGCAGTAAAGCTTTCCGCAAGATACATAAGCGACCGTTTCCTTCCCGACAAGGCGATAGACCTTATCGATGAGGCGGCATCCAAAGTCAAACTTTCAAAACTTGCGGATCCGAAAGATATTAACGATCTGAAGGAGAAGCTTTCCGACGTTGAAAAGCTCGAAGAGGAGTGCCTCAAGAAAGGCGATATAGAGGGGTTTTCCGCGCACAAGAAGGAAGCGGAGAAGATAGCAAGATCGATAGAGAGAAGGACAAAGGGCAGAAAGAATTCTGCCAAGGAGACGGTTTCAAAAGAGGATATCGAATCGATAGTCGCTGCTCTTACAAAGATACCGATCGAGAGACTCTCGGAGTCTGAAAGCAGCCGACTTATCAGGCTCGAGAGCGAGCTTTCGAAGTCCGTTATAGGACAGGACGAGGCGGTCGGAGCAGTGGCACGTGCAATAAAACGCGGCCGTGTAGGACTAAAGGAAGCAGACAGGCCGATAGGATCATTTTTGTTCCTCGGACCTACCGGTGTCGGTAAGACCGAACTGTCGAAAACACTTGCGAAGACTTTGTTCGGAACCGAGAACGCGCTGATCCGTGTTGATATGTCGGAGTACATGGAAAAGCACACGGTATCGAAGATGATAGGATCACCTCCGGGATACGTCGGGTTCGAGGAAGGCGGACAGCTGTCGGAAAAGGTAAGACGCAATCCTTATTCCGTTGTGCTGTTCGATGAGATAGAAAAAGCACATCCCGATGTTTTCAACATACTCCTCCAGGTACTCGATGACGGTCATATAACCGATTCGAACGGAAGAAAAGTCAGTTTCAAGAATACGATAATAATCATGACGAGCAACGCGGGTGCGAACCGTATCATCGATCCGAAGAAGCTCGGGTTCATCACGCAGAACGATGAGAAGAGCGACCACGAGAGAATGAGGAGCGGGGTCATGGAAGAGGTCAAGAACACTTTCAAGCCCGAGTTCATCAACCGTATCGATGAGATCGTCGTATTCAGGACGCTTAACGACGATGATCTTAAAAAGATCGTAACGCTTCAGACGAAGGAGCTGTGCGACCGTGCGCTTGAGGCAAGAGGCATTAAGCTTCGCATTACGGACTCGGCCAAGAAGCTTGTGGCAAAGCGCGGGAACGACAAGAAGTTCGGCGCCAGACCTATCCGCCGCGCGATCCAGACGATGCTCGAAGACCCGCTGGCAGTCGAGATCCTCGAGGGAAGATTTTCCGAAGGGGACGAAGTTACGATACGTGCCAAAGGGGACAAGATATACTTTCAATAAGACGGGGTTTTGTTGTATAATAAATACGCAGTTTATCTTTGGTGTTTAATCGACAGGAGGGAAGTAAATGGCTGCAGTTTCTGAATTGATCCGTAAGGAAAACGGTAATGTTATCAGTTTCGGCGATCACACGCTCGAATCGAAGGCCAAGCTCGAGGATTTCGACGTTGAAGGTAACCTCTACAAGGTCAAGACTTTCAAGGATCTTACAAAGCTTGAGCGTGACGGGATGTTCGTGTACGAATCGGAGCCCGGAACGAGCGTCAACGATTTTACGACGGGACCCGACGGTGTGTCATTTGTCGTATGCGGAGACAAGGATGCGATGATAACGGTCGGACTCAAGGAAGATACGGAATACAATGTCAGCGTTGCGGGGAAGGACATCGGTAAGATCAGGACCAACCTCGGCGGAAAGCTCAGCATATCGGTTGAACTTGAAGGTAAAGGAGAAATAAGCGTAAAGGTTGTTGAATAGTTAATGGCAAAAGGACGACCTTCCACCGCGTTTTTCTGCAATGAATGCGGATACGAATCTTCCAAGTGGATGGGACAGTGTCCCGCATGCAAAGCGTGGAATACGTTCGTGGAAGAGCCGGTTGTTAAGACGGCACAAGCAGGCAGGTCACACGGCCCGGGAAGGGCGGCGAGCGAGCCTGTCAGTATCGGGGATGTATCCCTGACGGATCTTGATAGGATCACAACAGGGCTGTCGGAACTGGACAGGGTATTGGGAGGCGGTATGGTACCGGGCTCCCTTGTTTTGGTAGGAGGGGACCCCGGGATCGGAAAATCAACCCTCCTGCTTCAGGTAGGACGCAATCTGTCCTCGGCCGGAACGAACGTGCTGTATATATCCGGCGAGGAATCGGCCAAACAGATCAAGATGCGCGCCGTTCGGATCGGCGGCTTTGATGACAGATTAAAGCTTCTGTGCGAGACGAACCTGACACTCATCGAAGAGACGATCAGGAAGCACAGGCCCGAAGCGGTCATTATAGACAGTATACAGACGATGTATTCCGAGAATGTAACGTCGGCCCCGGGAAGCGTTTCTCAGGTCAGGGAAGCCACCGCGGTTCTCCTTGCGATCGCAAAGAGTCTTAACATTACGGTATTCATAGTCGGACATGTCACGAAGGAAGGCACGGTTGCAGGACCGAGAGTGCTTGAGCATATGGTCGACACCGTTCTGTACTTTGAAGGCGACCGCTTTGCGTCATACAGGATCGTGCGTGCCGTGAAGAACAGGTTCGGATCCACAAACGAGATCGGCGTGTTCGAGATGGTAAGCGAGGGCCTTGCGGAAGTCACGAATCCTTCGGAGTACATGCTTGCGGGCCGGCCCAAGGATTCGCCGGGATCGGTAGTCGTATGTGCGATGGAAGGCACGAGACCGATGCTCGTCGAAGTCCAGGCACTTGTATGCAGGAGCAGTTTCGGTATCCCGAGACGACAGGCCACGGGGTATGATTTTAACAGGGTTAACCTGCTGATGGCGGTGCTGGAAAAGCGCATGGGCCTCAAGACATCTGAGTGCGATGCATACATAAATGTCGCAGGCGGAATGAAGATGAACGAGCCCGCGACAGACCTCGGGATAGCGCTCGCGATCGTATCGGGATTTTCCGGGACAGTCATTCAGGAAGACATGGTAGTCTTCGGTGAGGTCGGCTTATCGGGCGAGGTAAGATCGGTAACCCTTGCGGAAGGACGCGCCACGGAAGCCTTAAAGCTCGGATTTACGAAGATCATGATGCCCGCATCGAATGCAGCGGCACTGTCCAATATCCCCAAAGGGAAAATCATTCCGGTCGAGACTCTGGCGGATGCCATCAAAATGATAAATACAAAGGAAAACTAAAATGGTCAGACGAATCTACGTTGAAAAGAAAACCCCCTATGCGGCAGCAGCAAATGAACTGTTTGAAGACCTCAAAGGTTACATGGACCTTAAAGGTCTGACAAAGGTCAGGATACTCATCAGATACGATATAGAGGATCTTGACGATGAAGTGTTTGATGTTGCGAAGAAATGCGTCTTCTCGGAGCCTCCGGTTGATGACCTTTATGAAGAGGATTTTCCGAAGGAAGACGGGGACAGGGTATTTTCGGTTGAGTATCTTCCGGGGCAGTTCGACCAGCGTGCGGATTCGGCCGTGCAGTGTGTCCAGTTCCTCTCGGCTGATGCGGTGCCGATCATCAGGACCGCAACGACGTACTGCCTGTCCGGCAGCATAACGGATGAGGAATTCGCCTCGATCAGATCGTACTGCATCAATCCCGTTGATTCGAGAGAGACCGGTGCCGTCAAACCCGATACACTCGTAACCGTATTCCCGGAACCCGAGGACATTAAGATATTCGACGGCTTCACATCGATGGGGGAGGACGCGCTCAGGAAGCTTTATGATTCCCTCGGACTTGCGATGACGTTCAGGGATTTTCTCCACATACAGAATTATTTCGCAAACGACGAACACCGTGATCCGTCGATGACGGAGATCCGCGTTCTTGACACATACTGGAGCGATCACTGCAGGCATACGACGTTCTCGACGGAACTGACAAATATCGGGTTCGGTGAGGGATACTATGCCGAGCCTATCAAAAAGAGTTTCGAGGATTACAGGAAAGCACGTGCGGATGTGTACGGCGACAGGAAGGACAAGTTCATCTGTCTGATGGATATTGCCCTGATGGGAATGAAGGAACTCAAGAAGCAGGGCAAACTTGCCGATCAGGAAGAGTCCGATGAGATAAACGCATGCTCGATCGTTGTTCCCGTGGAGATAGACGGAAAGAGCGAGGAGTGGCTCGTAAGCTTCAAGAACGAGACTCACAACCATCCGACCGAGATCGAACCTTTCGGTGGAGCCGCAACGTGTCTGGGCGGTGCGATCCGCGATCCCCTGTCGGGAAGAAGCTATGTGTATCAGGCGATGCGTGTTACCGGTGCGGCCGATCCGACCAAACCTATGGATCAGACTCTTGCCGGCAAGCTCCCTCAGAAGAAGCTCGTTCGCGGTGCAGCCGCGGGATACAGTTCATACGGTAACCAGATAGGTCTTGCGACGGGTTACGTCAAGGAGATATACCATCCGGATTATGTTGCAAAGCGTATGGAGATCGGAGCGGTCATGGGTGCCGCAAAGAGGTCGAACGTTGTAAGGGCGACATCCGATCCCGGAGATATAATAATACTTCTCGGAGGACGTACGGGAAGGGACGGCTGCGGCGGTGCGACCGGATCTTCCAAGGCACATACGCTCTCCTCGATCGAGACGTGCGGTGCCGAGGTGCAGAAAGGTAACGCGCCTACCGAGAGAAAACTTCAGAGACTGTTCAGACGTCCCGAAGTATCAAAACTCATCAGAAAATGTAACGATTTCGGCGCAGGCGGTGTTTCCGTTGCGATCGGAGAACTTGCCGACGGACTTCGCATCGATCTTGACAAGGTGCCGAAGAAGTACGCGGGACTTGACGGAACGGAGCTTGCGATATCCGAATCGCAGGAGAGAATGGCAGTCGTTGTGGGACCTTCCGACGTTCCGAAGTTCCTTGAATATGCCGCTGAGGAGAACCTTGAGGCCGTTGAGGTTGCGGTTGTCACCAAAGAGCCGAGACTGATCCTCACATGGCGCGGCAAAGAGATAGTCAATCTGAAGAGAGCATTCCTCGATACGAACGGCGCTCATCAGGAGACGGAAGTATTTGTAGACATACCCGAGGAGAAGCCTTTCTTTGACAGGCCGATCATCGACAAGGTGGCCGGGGATATCGCGGCACATGATTTTAATGCGGCTCTTTCCGATTCGTTGTCGGATCTTAACGTTTGCTCGCAGAAAGGTCTTGTCGAGATGTTCGACTCGTCGATCGGTGCGGGCAGCGTGCTGATGCCTTACGGCGGTAAGACGCAGCTTAGCGAGACGCAGGTCATGATCGCAAAGCTTCCCGTTTACAGCGGCAAATGCGATACCGTAACGATGATGAGCTACGGTTTCGATCCGTTCCTGTCAAGCTGGAGCCCTTATCACGGCGCGATCTACGCTGTGATCGAATCCGTCGCAAAGGTTGTCAGCGCGGGCGGTGATCATTCGAAGATAAGGTTCACGTTCCAGGAATATTTCAGAAGGATGACGGAGGATCCGCACAGATGGAGCCAGCCTTTCGCGGCACTGCTCGGAGCTTTCTCCGCACAGATGGGACTCGGACTTCCGTCGATAGGCGGCAAGGATTCGATGTCAGGCACGTTCCAGGATATAGACGTTCCGCCGACACTCGTATCATTTGCGGTGGACGTTGCAGGCGCGGACGATGTCGTGACATGTGAACTTAAGAGCGCGGGCAACAAGCTTGTACTTACGGATATCAGGAGCGACGCATACCATGTGGTCGATTTTGAAGATGCAAAAGCACAGTACGAAAGCTTCCACAAGGATGTTAAGGCAGGTCTTATCAGATCGGCATATGCCGTCGACGGTTACGGTATTGCCCCGGCTCTTTGCAAGATGGCATTCGGTAACGGTCTCGGGGTTAAGATAGAGCATTCATTCGACGAAGCCAGACTCTTCACGCCGGGATACGGTTTCATAATCTCCGAAGTATCGGGCAGCGATGTGGGAAAACTTTCAGGCAGATACACAGTGATCGGTGAAGTGACCGATGACGGCAAGATCAGTTACGGCAGCGCATCCGTCGATCTGGCTCAGGCGCTCGAGACATGGAAGAAGCCACTCGAGAAAGTATTCCCGACAAGAAGCTATAAAGACCGCGAAGCACTTTCAGATCCGCTTTACGATATTGCCGGCAAGGGCAGGTCGATGTATGTCTGCAGAAATAAAGTCGCAAAGCCCACCGTGTTCATTCCGGTATTTCCGGGAACGAACTGCGAGTACGACAGTGCAAAAGCATTCGAACGTGCCGGCGCGGATGTCATCACGCAGGTTTTCGCAAACCGCGATCCTAAGGACATAAGGGATTCTGTCGAGCTCTTCAGAAAAGGTATCGAAAAGGCGCAGCTAGTAATGTTCCCGGGGGGATTTTCGGCAGGCGATGAGCCTGACGGCTCCGCGAAGTTCTTTGCGACCGCATTCAGAAACGAGGTGCTTGCCGACGCGGTAATGGACCTTGTGAACAAGAGGGACGGACTTGTGCTCGGTATCTGTAACGGATTCCAGGCGCTCATCAAGCTCGGACTTCTTCCTGACGGAAAGATCACCGGGCAGAATGAGAATTCGCCGACACTTACATACAACACGATCAACCGCCACATCTCGAAGATGGCGTATACAAAGGTCGTATCGAACCTATCGCCGTGGCTTGCGGGTGCCGGACTCGGATCGACATATGTTATCCCGGTATCGCACGGAGAGGGAAGATTTGTCGCAAACGACGATGTGATCGCAACGCTTTTTGCAAACGGACAGGTTGCAACGAGATACTGCGATCCCGAAGGCATCGTATCGATGGATGAGGAATACAACATCAACGGTTCGTTCGCCGCTATCGAAGGTATCACGAGTCCCGACGGAAGGGTATTCGGCAAGATGGGTCATTCCGAACGGCGAGGCGTGGGCGTTGCCGTCAACATTTACGGTGAACAGGATATGAAGATATTCGAATCGGGAGTAGCTTATTTCAGATGAAAAGACTGAGACGTTTATCATTCTCAAAATGGCTTAACAGGATCAAAAAAGAGAAGACGCTCGTAAGGCTTATCCTTATCTGTCTTGTCCTTTTGCTGCTGTGTATTTTCCTGAGCGCTTTCCATGTGCACAGGATATTCACGGCATTTGAAGAGAACTCCAATGATTTCGTCGTAAACAGGTCCGAGCTGACATCCAAGTACTTCAGTGAGAACTTCGAGAGAAAAGGTTCGCTCGTATCCGCCGAGGCACAGGTGCTCGCAGAGGATGAGTATATCGACAAGGCGAGCATATGCAACTGTCTGAAGATCCTCGAGGAGACGGATGAGTTCCCATATGCGTTCTATGTTTCAAACCGCGGTATAAAATACCGTTCGAACGGAGCACTCGTGTCTACGATAACGAGCTCGTTTGCCGATGAGATCGATCCGTCGAAGTCAGTTTCGGTATTCCGTAACTTTGCGCCGGAAAGGTCGAACGATGAAGTATGTTTCGGTTCGGCGGTCCTCAAGAACGGTGTTGTCCAGGGTTATATCATAGGTGTGGCCAACGCGGCAGAGCTTTTCGAGTCGACGACCTCGTCGACGGTATCGACGATGGTCGCGGAGAGATATCTTACCGATTCGCACGGTAATATCGTGACATATATCAGGGGTGACAAGATATACGACGGAACCGGCAAGAACATATTCGATCTTCTCACAAGGGACAGCATCGATGATTATGCTGCCCAGGAGGTAAGGGACGAGGTTCTCAACGAGATCAACCAGGAGCAGATCACGAAGCGTGCGATCTCCGTTGACGGCAAGACCGGATACGCCCTTTACAAGCAGCTTGCCGGAAACAGCCACTGGGACATCTTCTACATAGTTTATTCAGATGATGTACGCGCAACGATACAGGCGATACTGATCGAATCATTCGTGACCATGCTGATGGTCATCCTGATAATGGCCGCGATGGCGCTCTTTGTCATCAAGTACATCGAGAGAGAGCAGAAGAAAGTGTTCGATCTTGCGTATGTCGATGAGCTCACGCGCGCCCCGAACGAGAATGCGTTCAAGCAGAGGGCGACCGAAATCCTTATGGAGAATCCCGATGTTCCGTACATGCTCGTGTGTTTTGATGTTACGAACTTCAGATACATCAACGAGGGATACGGGCATCTCAAAGCCGACATGCTCCTTCGCGACATAGCGGTCGTGCTCAAGGAAAGTTATTCATATAATGAGACGTTCGGCAGACTCTCTGCCGACAGATTCGTCGGACTGTGCGTTGATGACGAGAGAAATACGGATCGTAAAGAGTTCATCAGCGACAGACTTCAGAAGGCGACCGAAGAGATCGGAATGAAATACCCGATCAAGTTCAAGACCGGTATCTATTACATCAGGGACAAGAAAGAGCCGATCGCCGACATGATCGATAAGGCAAACCTTGCGCGTAAATCGGTCAACACCGCGATCCGCAACAACTTCGAGGCGGAGTACCGTGAACAGCTGATGGAGGAGACGCGCAAACAGGAGCGTGTCGAATCGAGGATGCACGAAGCTCTTCAGAACAACGAGTTCAAACCGTACCTTCAGCCCAAGTGGGACATGGAGACCGATCATATCGTCGGTGCGGAAGCGCTTATCAGATGGGTTGATTCGACGGGGCACATCATCCCGCCCGGAGATTTCATCCCTGTATTTGAGAGGAACGGATTCATCGAGAGCATAGACTTCTATATGCTCGAGGAGATATGCAAATACATCAGAAGGATGATCGACGAAGGCCGCGAGGTTTATCCGATATCGATCAACCAGTCGAGATATCTGCTCTATGATCCAAACTACATAATGAAGGTACAGGAGATAATGCTCCGCTACAGAGTACCGAAGGGTCTTATCGAACTCGAGATCACGGAGACCGTGTTCTTCAACGAGAAGGAGCGCATGCTCGAGGTCATGAGAAATCTCAAGGAGTTCAACATGAACCTTTCGATCGACGATTTCGGATCCGGCTATTCTTCGCTGAATCTGCTGCGTGACATCCCGTTCGATGTGCTCAAGATCGACAGGGGATTCCTTGACGAATCGGTCCAGAGCGACAGCGGTAAATGGATCCTCAGGAAGATCGTCGAGATGGCGGAAGGCCTTAATCTGCGCGTTATATGTGAAGGCGTCGAGACCCATGAGCAGGTCGACATGCTTCTCGACATAGGATGTATCTACGCACAGGGATTCCTGTATTCGCGTCCGATACCTCTTGATGAGTTCATCGAGAAGTACAACATTCCCAAGGACGAAGATTCTCCCGTAACATACGAAGAGGAAGAAGATGAATGATCCCGCACTGTTATTACATAGCTGCTGCGCGCCGTGCAGCAGCTATTGCTTGATATCGCTTCTTGAGCATTACGATATCACATGCTTTTACTACAATCCGAACATCACGGACCGCAGCGAGTACGATAAGCGTGCGGCCGAACTCTTAAGGCTCATAAACATACTGAACGAAGAATACTCCGCATTCTGCGAAAATCACGCCATCAAGCTTATCATCGGCGACTTTGAGCCGGATCTTTTCGTGAGGAATGTGGAAGAAGGCGGCCTTGCGGACTGTCCCGAAGGCGGGGACAGATGTACGATGTGTTTTAACATGCGGCTTCGCAAAACATATGAGCTTGCATGCTCCGGCGGGTATGACCTCTTCACTACGACGCTCACGATCAGTCCGCACAAGAACGCAAAGCTGATCAATTCGATCGGAACCGCGATCGCGGGTGAGCGCGAGGGCGGGCCGGAGTGGATGTATTCGGATTTCAAGAAGAAGGACGGGTTCAAGAAGTCGATCGAGCTGTCCGCGAAATACAACCTGTACAGGCAGAATTTCTGTGGATGCGAGTATTCTAAGATTGATTTGGCGAGGGACTAAATCTATTTCCTCGAAAACGCGCTCCCGCTCCTGTTCCAACGCAGCTGACGCTAGACTCGAAAAAACCTCGTCAAGCGCAGGCGTCTCCACAGGGTATTTCTCGGAAACAATTTGCCCCTCGTAATTAAAGAAAGGATTAACATGAAAACAATACTTGAGCAGATATCGGAGATAGTCGAGAAGGGATTCGAATCGGCGGGCTACGACGCTTCCTACGGTAAGGTCGGAGTCAGCAACAGGCCGGATCTGTGTGAATTCCAGTGTAACGGAGCGATGGCGGGAGCGAAGGTTTATCACAAAGCTCCTCTGGCGATCGCCGAAGACGTTGCGTCAAAGCTTTCGGGCGATCCTGCGTTTTCAATGATAAGCGCCGTAGCACCCGGATTTTTGAACATAAAGGTATCGGATGATTTTCTCTCGGGATTTCTTAATAAGATGGAGTCCGGCGATAAGTTCGCGGCGGATCTTCCCGAGCCGGAGAAGATCATCGTTGATTACGGCGGACCGAACGTTGCCAAGCCGCTTCACGTCGGGCATCTTCGCGCTGCCATAATCGGAGAGAGTGTCAAGCGAATATGCAGGTATCTCGGAAACGAAGTTATCGGCGATGTTCATCTCGGAGACTGGGGACTTCAGATGGGACTCATCATTACCGAGCTTCGCGCGAGGAAACCGGATCTTCCGTATTTTGATGAGAACTACTCGGGAGAGTATCCGAAGGAGGCTCCGTTCACGCTTTCCGAACTTGAAGAGATATACCCCGCGGCATCCGCGAAGTCCAAGGAGGATGAGGCGTTCAGGGATGCGGCGCTTGAGGCGACCGGACAGCTCCAGAGAGGAAGGCGCGGATACCGTGCGCTCTGGCAGCATATAATGGATGTATCGGTTCCGGATCTTAAGAAGAATTACGCTGATCTGTCGGTGGATTTCGATTGGTGGAAGGGTGAGAGCAGCGTGGATGCGCTGATCCCGGATATGGTCGAGGATATGAAGAAAAAAGGATTCGCATACGAGAGCGAGGGTGCACTTGTTGTCGATGTGGCGCAGGAATCGGATTCCAAAGAAATACCGCCGTGCATGATCCTTAAATCCGACGGGGCATCGCTCTATACAACGACCGATCTGGCCACACTCCTTGACAGACGCGCGGAGTTTGATCCCGATCATGTCATATACGTTGTCGACAAGCGTCAGGAGATGCATTTCATACAGGTATTCCGGTGCGCGAAGAAAACGGGCGTAGTCAGGGAAGGCGTGAAGCTTGATTTTCTCGGTTTCGGAACGATGAACGGCAAGGACGGCAAGCCGTTCAAGACGCGTGAGGGCGGTGTGATGCGCCTTGAGACGCTGATAGCGGACATCCGTGAGACGATGTACCAAAAGATCATGGACAATCACGAGACCGATCCCGCCGAGGCGAAGAAGACGAGTGAGACAGTTGCGCTCGCAGCGATCAAATACGGCGACCTGTCGAACCAGGCGACGAAGGATTACGTGTTCGACACGGACAAGTTCACGTCGTTCGAAGGAAACACGGGCCCGTACATCCTCTACACGATCGTAAGGATCAAGTCGATCCTCGGCAAGTACACTGCCGGAGGCTCATCGATACCGACGAAGATAGGCAGTCCTCAGAACGATCTTGAAAAATCACTTATGCTCGAGCTGTCGAAGTTTGCGATAACGATCCGTGCGGCGTATGAAGAGATCGCGCCTCACAGGATTTGCGCGTACATCTACGACGTGTGCAACGCGTTCAACCGTTTCTATCACGAGACCAAGATCCTTACCGAAGAAGACGCGGCTAAGAAGGACGGATGGATCGCACTTCTCGTTCTTACAAAGCGTATCCTCGAGACGTGCATAGACCTTCTCGGATTCGAGGCACCCGAGAAGATGTGATTTTCTGCGAATTCGCAGGAATTATCTAAATATTCTGAAAATATTAGCACTCGGCTGTTGACATTGCTAACGCCGGGTGCTATTATAGTTTTCGAGGTAAGGAGGCAACACCATGAATATACAGAAATTCACGCAAAAATCACTCGATGCGGTCAACTCGCTCGAGAAGATCACATATGACTACGGCAACCAGGAGATAGCCCAGGTGCATCTTCTGTACGCACTTCTGACGCAGGAGGACGGCCTGATCCCGAAGCTCATCGAGAAGATGGAGATCAACGGCGAGCACTTCCTCGACAACGTCGAAGCGCATATCAACAGGCGCCCGAAGGTGTCCGGAGGAAGAGCGTATATCGGCGACAAGCTCAACAAAGTACTTGTGTCGGCCGAGGATGAAGCAAAGGCGATGAACGACTCGTACGTTTCGGTCGAGCATCTGTTCCTGTCAATGCTGAAGCACCCCGACAGCGATATCAAGGATCTGATGAGCGAATACGGTCTGACCCGCGAGCGATTCCTTTCGGCTCTTGCAGAGGTCAGGGGCAATCATAACGTTATGACGGATAACCCCGAGGCGACATACGATACGCTCGAGAAATACGGACAGGACCTTGTGGAGAGGGCCAGGAACCAGAAACTCGATCCCGTCATCGGAAGGGATACCGAGATCAGGAACATCATCCGTATCCTGTCGCGTAAGACGAAGAACAATCCCGTGCTCATCGGTGAACCCGGTGTCGGTAAAACGGCTGTTGTCGAAGGTCTTGCGCAGCGTATAGTCAGCGGCGACGTTCCGGAAGGCCTCAAGGACAAGACGATATTTGCGCTCGACATGGGTGCACTCGTTGCGGGAGCCAAGTACCGCGGTGAGTTCGAAGAGCGTCTGAAGGCTGTTCTTGAAGATGTCAAGGCAAGCGACGGTAAGATCATCCTGTTCATCGATGAACTTCATACGATAGTCGGAGCCGGCAAGACAGACGGTGCTCTTGATGCCGGAAACATGTTAAAACCGATGCTCGCACGCGGTGAGCTTCACTGCATAGGTGCGACAACGCTTGACGAATACAGGCAGTACATCGAAAAGGATGCGGCACTCGAGAGAAGGTTCCAGCCCGTGACGGTCGATGAGCCGAGTGTTGAGGATACGATATCGATCCTCAGGGGACTTAAGGAGCGTTACGAGAACTATCATGAAGTCAAGATAATGGATACTGCGCTCGTTGCGGCGGCTACACTTTCCGACAGATACATCACGGACAGATTCCTTCCGGATAAAGCGATCGACCTCGTCGATGAGGCGTGCGCCCTTGTCAAGACTGAGATGAAATCGATGCCTGCCGAACTCGATGAGATCAGCAGAAGGAAGATGCAGCTCGAGATAGAAGAAGCCGCGCTCGTTAAGGAGACTGACCAGCTCAGTCAGTCGCGTCTTGAAGAGCTCAGACACGAGCTTGCCGAGATCAAGGACGAGTACGACAGCAAGATGGCACAGTGGGAGAACGAGAAAGCATCCGTTGAGAAACTTTCAAAACTCCGTGCCGAGATAGAGAACACGAACAATGAGATAGAGATCGCCAAGAGAGAGAACAATTACGAACTTGCGGGACAGCTCCAGTACGGCAAACTGCCGCAGCTGACACAGCAGCTCGGTATAGAAGAGGAGAACGTGCGCAACAAGGAACTGACCCTCGTTCATGAAAACGTCTCCGATGAGGAGATATCGCAGATCGTCAGCCGCTGGACCGGCATTCCGGTATCTAAGCTGACGGAAGGCGAGAGGACGAAGATACTTCATCTCGATGAGGAACTTCATAAGAGAGTCATAGGCCAGGATGAAGGCGTGACAAAGGTCACCGAAGCTATCCTTCGTTCCAAAGCGGGTATCAAGGATCCGGCAAAGCCGATAGGATCGTTCCTTTTCCTGGGACCTACAGGTGTCGGTAAGACGGAACTTGCCAAATCGCTTGCGGCAAGCCTGTTTGACGACGAGAACAATATGGTCAGGATAGATATGAGCGAATACATGGAGAAGTTCTCCGTATCGCGTCTTATCGGAGCGCCTCCGGGATACGTCGGATACGAGGAGGGCGGACAGCTCACGGAAGCGGTCAGGAGAAAACCGTATTCGGTAGTGCTCTTTGATGAGATCGAAAAAGCACATCCCGATGTGTTCAACGTTCTCCTGCAGGTGCTTGACGACGGCCGTATAACCGACTCGCAGGGCAGGACCGTGGACTTCAAGAACACGATTCTGATCATGACGAGTAACATCGGTGCGCAGTATCTTCTCGAAGGTATCGACGATAACGGCAACATAAGCGAAGAGGCTTCCGAGGCCGTCATGGGCGAGCTTCGCGGAGCGTTCAGACCGGAGTTCCTGAACCGTCTCGACGAGACGATAATGTTCAAGCCGCTCACACGCGACAACATCGGCGGTATCATGAAACTGATCCTTGCCGACGTGAACGAGAGACTTTCCGACAGAAGGCTTGCGATAGAGCTTACGGATGCCGCATGCGAGTACATAATCAAAGAGGCATACGATCCGGTATACGGAGCACGTCCTTTGAAGAGGTTCATGCAGCGTACGGTGGAGACACTTGCCGCCAAGAAGATACTTGAAGGCAATATAGAGGAAGGCGATACGATAACCATCGATTTTGACGGAGAGGCACTTACCGTATTATAATAACAGTCGATGAAGATCGTACTTGCTTTGGGCTTAACAGCGGCCGCTTTTGCGGCGCTTCATATTCCGTCAAAGACGGCGGACAGACATAAGAAAAACGGGATCATTCTTGCTTTGTATGCAATGGGAATGGTTCTGTTTTTTGTCGTTTACAATATCAGGACCGTGCATCTCATACTGCCGTTCTATCAGCCGCGTCTGCAGAGCATGTACCAGATGGATTTTCTCGCCGGAGGCGAGTATCCGGATGCTTTCCTGACGGAGTTCTTTAACGGCAAGACTGTCTATACTCCGGACGATGCGTTCGAGGTCTCCGATGATTTCGATCTGACGAGCGACGAGAACGATTACGACGAACACGGCAATTACTGGATATACGATTACTACCATGCGGTAAATATGTGGAATTTCCTTGATTTTTCAAAGGCTACGGTAGTTAAGGACGATTCCATGAACGATCTTCGGCTGTCCGACGAGCAGAAGGATTATTTTGAAGATCTGGGCTCCGCGAACGACATGATGCGATACACATCCGCGCTCACTCCGTATACCGGCGAGTGGGGCAACGGATTCTATTATTACTGGTTCTACAACTATTTTATCGGGGATTCGCGCGTCTATATGTGCACGCAGGACATCGCCGATTCGAAGGAACTTGTTGTGATCTGGCAGCAGACCGACGAACATGACACGGACAGCTTCTACATCGCTTCCAAAAACTTCTACGACGAGGTGATCGCAAAATGAGCATTTCATCTGTGATAACCGAATACCTCGCCGGGCAGGCAGCGGGCAACTTTGCAAAGCAGTATGCGGTGATACTGTGCATCTTCCTGTTCGGAGCGCTCATTTCCGATGTGCTTATCCGTGGCGACCTATCATGGATCAGAAGGAGTCTCCTTGCGTTTCCGACAGGCCTTGCGGCATTTGTCGTGACCGCATATTTCATGCTGATCACGGGCATCCCCTATAACCGCACAAGCGTGATCCTTGCCGTACTGATCGAGGCAGCGCTTTGCATATTCCTTGGCCGACGCCGGATCGCAGCCTCTGCAGACACACCTGATAAGCTTCGCAAAAATCACATGCTCGCGGCAGTTGCTTTCGTCCTCGTCTTCGGCGCTTTTGCTACAAGCGGGATAATGCCGGTTTCGATTTCCAACGATTCGATGTATTTCTTC